>CAUWJW010000061.1:0-11993 GCA_963558985.1 uncultured Clostridia bacterium
CTGAAAATTTCAGCCATTTCCTCTGAAGTAAGTTCTATTCCCAGTACTTTGTTGATTCTGTCCACTCTTACATCAACTGCCTCTGCTTTAAACTCTTTCGGGTACACATCTACGGTTCCTGTGGCAACTTTTCCGCATCCCAGAATTTCAATCAGTCTGCATACACGATCTGCAGCTGCCTGACACAGGTTGGGGTCAATCCCTTTTTCAAATCTGGAAGATGCCTCTGTCCGCAGTCCCAGCTTTTTAGAAGTGGCTCTTACACTATCTCCGTTAAAGTTTGCAGATTCAATCAGAATTGTAGTCGTATCCGCTTCGATCTCAGAGTTCAGGCCACCCATCACGCCTGCAATGGCAACGCCCCGTTTTCCATCTTTAATCAAAAGCATTTCTTTTGTCAGTGTACGCTCTGTATTATCCAGTGTTGTAAATTTTTCACCTTCTTCAGCACACTCAACCACAATCTTACTGTCTGCAATCTGGCGAATGTCAAAAGCATGAATCGGCTGGCCGAATTCCAGCATAACAAAGTTGGTAATATCAACAATATTATTGATAGGCCGCATTCCTGCATACATCAGACGCTTCTGCAGCCACCACGGCGATTGCTCAATTTTTACATCTGTTACAATCCTTGCTGCGTATCTTCTGCATAGCTCCGGTTCTTTAATTTCCACCTGGATAAAGTCGCCGGCCTGTTTATCTGTTTCTGCTGCGCAAGCAGTATCCGGATATTTGAGCGTCTGTCCAAAGGTTGCAGCCGCTTCTCTTGCCATCCCTACCATGGACAGACAGTCCGGTCTGTTGGGTGTGATTTCAAAGTCGACAACAGCCTGCTTCAGTCCCAGCGCCTGCGCAAAATCTTCCCCCAGGGAATATTCCTCTTCCAAAATCCAGATCCCGTCTTTATGCGCCACCGGAACTACTTTATCATCAAAGCCCAGTTCTCCGGCTGAACAAAGCATTCCTGCGGATTCTACGCCTCTCAGTTTGCCTTTGGTAATCTTTGTTCCGCCTTCTTGTTTTTCCTGACCGTGAAGCGGTCCCGGAATCCGGCTGTTATGAAGCGCCACCGGAACCAGAGCGCCTTCAAATACATTAGGCGCACCTGTTACAATCTGAACAGGCTCTTCTTTTCCTATATTTATTCTGCACACCACCAGCTTGTCGGCATCAGGGTGTTTTTCAATTTTTTCAATTTTTCCTACTACTACATTTTCCATTTCCTCGCAGAAATGCTGGCAAGTTTCCAGGTTGGATCCTGACATAATCATTCTGTCGCAGAATTCATCTGTATCCGTCTGGATATCGGTATAATCTTTCAGCCACTCAATTGGAACTAACATCTATGGCACCTCCTATTTAAACTGATTGATGAAACGCATGTCATTTTCATAGAAAAGGCGAATATCATCAACTCCGTATTTCAGCATTGCAATCCGTTCTACCCCCATTCCGAAGGCAAATCCGGTGTATTTTTCAGTGTCGATCCCTCCTACGGCAAGTACATTCGGGTGCACCATGCCGCATCCCAGAATCTCAATCCAGCCGCTTCCCTTACAGATCCTGCATCCTTTGCCGCCGCATTTGAAGCAGGATACATCCATCTCTGCACTTGGTTCTGTAAACGGGAAGTGGTGCGGTCTGAATTTCGTCTTTGTAGAGGATCCGAACAATTGTTTTGCCATGCTGTCTAACGTTCCCTTCAGGTCCGCCATAGTAATCCCCTCGTCTACAATCAGTCCCTCTACCTGATGGAACATAGGCGAATGCGTTGCATCAGGCGTATCGCAGCGGAAGCATCTCCCCGGAGCAATAATCTTAATCGGCGGCTCCTGGTTTACCAGTGTACGAATCTGTACAGAAGATGTATGCGGCCGCAGTACAGTATCTTTTGAAATATAGAAAGTGTCTGTCATATCTCTGGATGGATGGTTTTGAGGCGAGTTGAGTGCATCAAAAGCATTAAACACGCTTTCCACCTGCGGTCCCTCCGCAATGGAATATCCCATAGACATGAAAATCTGTGATATTTCCTCAATTGTTATCGTAATCGGATGCTTGACGCCCAGGTTCATCACTTTTCCGGGCTCAGTCACATCGATTTTTTCCAGTTTAAACTGCGCCTGCTTTGCTGCTGTTTTTACTTTTTCCAGCTTTTCTTCCAGCAGCCCTTCAATTTCGTTTCTTACTTTGTTGGCTGCCTGTCCCAGCTCTTTTTTTTCTTCCGGAGCCAGCTTTCCCATCCCGCGCAGGATCTGCGTCAGCTGTCCTTTTTTCCCCAGCGCCTTTACTCTGACTTCATCTACTTGTGCCAAAGTCGCTGCTTTCTCTAACTGTTCTTTTGCCTCCTGCAAAATATGATTCAATTGCGTTTGCATATAAGTTTACCTCTCCAAATAAGATTCTATTTACGAACGGATTCATACATAAGGATCCCTGCTGCTACAGATGCATTGAGTGAGTCAATGGTTCCTTCCATGGGGATTTTAACTACCTTATGCGCCAGCTGCATCAGTTCCTGCGAAATTCCGTTTCCTTCATTGCCTATAATCAGTCCAATGTCCCGGTCCATTTTCACGTTATAATAATATAAATCTGTCTGAAATCCTGTAGCAATCACCGTTTTTCCCGCTGCTTCCAATAAAGAAACTGCCCGCTCCGGAGAATCCACAGAAAAAACAGGCATGCGAAACAGAGAGCCCGCGGCAGCACGGACAATTTTCGGTCCATACAAATCCGCTGTTCCTTTGATTGTTATAACGCCGCTGTACCCCGCCGCATCTGCAGTACGAATGATTGTGCCGATGTTTCCGGGATCCTGCAGTCTGTCCAACAAAATGACATTTCCGGACTTCTTTTTTATTTGCTGTAAAAAAGTCTGTTCATCCGGCTGTACCTTATTGATAACTGCCAGAATTCCCTGGCTGGTCATAGTCTGGGCCAGTTTTTCAAAAAGTTTGGTTTCCACTGAGACTACAGGACAGGGGTACCCTTGCGGGATCGGATGGTTTTGTGCTACCAGCACTACCTGAATATTCTGCCCTGTTTCCTGCGCCTCCCTTACGACTTTTTCCCCTTCTGCGAGATATTTTCCGTAAAGGTCTCTGTACTTTCTGGATGTCAGCTTACTGCACAGCCTATATATTTGATTTTCTTTTGATGTAATGGTCTTCATAGTTTTCTACGAAGAAAAGCCGGTCTATCACCGGCTCTCCTCTGAATTATATCTTTGTTTCTACTTCGATGATAAGAAAGTTGGGATTTTAAACGCTTCGTCTGCCAGAGTCGAGCTGCTCCCAGTGTCAATCTTGTCGTCAAGGATGGAATCTATCACATCCGTGTCTTTTTCCTGTTTGTCACCAACAGATGCTGTCCCTGCAGCGTTTCCTTCCAGCAGTTCCGCACTTGGTCTCTTCTCGAATCCGGTAGCAATTACAGTAATAAAGATTTCATCCTTTACTTCTTCCTTAATAGCCGCACCGAATATAATAATTGCATTACTGTCTGCAGCTTTTTCGATTTCGCTGGCTGCTTCATTTGCTTCCAGCATTCCCAGATCATAGCCTCCGGTAACATTGATAAGTACTGCTTTCGCACCATCAATACTGGTTTCCAGCAGAGGACTTTCAATGGCATCTTTTACTGCCTGCGCAACTCTGTCGTCTCCGGACCCTCTTCCTACACCCATATGTGCGATTCCTCTGTCTTTCATGACAGTTGTTACATCAGCGAAGTCCAGATTGATTAAAGCGTCATCAATAATCAGCTCCGAAATCCCCTGTATTCCCTGTTTCAAAACTTCATCGGCCATATCAAATGCCTGAAGAAGGGAAGTGTTTTCCTCTACTGTTTCCAAAAGTTTGTCATTTGGAACAATCACTAGGGAGTCTACGTATTTTTTCAGGAATTTAATCCCAAGTTCAGCATGCTCGCTGCGCTTCTTTCCTTCAAACGTAAAAGGTCTTGTTACAACTCCTACTGTCAGAATTCCCATATCTTTGGCAACTTTTGCCACGATAGGTGCTGCCCCTGTACCGGTACCGCCTCCCATTCCGGCAGTTATGAACACCATGTCAGCTCCAGTGATAAATTTGGAGAGATCTTCCAGATTTTCCTCTGCAGATTTCTGCCCAATCTCCGGATTTCCTCCTGCGCCCAGTCCTTTTGTAAGTTTTTCGCCAATCTGAAGTTTTGTCTCGGCTTTGCAGCGTGCCAGTGCCTGCTTGTCCGTATTAATTGCAATGTAAGCTACGCCCTGCATTCCTGCATCTATCATTCTATTCACTGCGTTACATCCGCCGCCGCCGACACCAACAACTTTTATCTTTGCCGGAGTTGACTCGTTCATTTCAAATTGTAACATCAGAAATTACCTCCCCTATATTTTTTATACAACTTATTTTTAATTATATCATAAAGAAATTGCCCTTGCACCTGTTTTTCCAATTAAAATGCCACTTTTTTCATACATCCGACCGCCTTTTACCGTTCTTTTTTCTTGTCTTTCGTTTCCCGGAAAGAATAATACTGGTCATCTCCTACATTCACAGTTCCTTTTTTCACCTTTCTTTTATAAAGATCATACAGAACCGCTTTCAGATTTCCTTCTTTCATACCCTTCAGAAGGTTCTCTTTTTTTCCGGTACATACAAGCCGGTCCGTTACATAGGCAGTTACAATTTCTCTAGAAGCATCAATACGTTTGAAGTACAAATCAGCTTTTTTCATAGCCGCAAGCAAATCCATAGAGTTTTTGTAAATACGCTCTTCTTTTACTTGAATCTTCTCGTTTTCCTCTGCTTTTACAGGTGTGATGCCTGAAATCACCGGAACCTTCGGTTCTTTTTCTGCCAGCTGCAGAACAATTCCCTCCTGATCGATGATTATATAATTTTTCCCGTTTTTTATAACAGCTGCCTCCTGCCGCTCTGTAACCTTAATCGTAACAGTCTCCGGCAGGGAACGTTTTATCTCTGCATCTTTTATAAAGGAATTTTTCAAAAGTCTGTCTCTGCATTCACTGCTGTCATATTCAAAAAGGTTGACTCCCGTCTTGAGTCCGGCCATATTTTTGATCTCCTGAGAAGTAAAGTGACTGTTTTCGGATACCTGAATCTTTTTTATCATAAAAAGGTCCGTATGCAAAAATGCATATACTGCTGCAGCTGCAAGCAGGAGAACTGACAGCTTCAGTAAATATCTCTTTTTTTTTCGTTTTTTCTTTTTTCTTCCATTTTGTGTTTCTTCAGCATGGGAAGAGGGCTTCGGCTGAGAAGCCCCTTCGGTATCATAAGTTCTGTTTGTATCATTCTGATTCTTCATATAATTTATCAATCTCTCCGCCTAATTTTTTTAACGCCCGATGAAAACCGCAATATCCCCGCTCTATATAATGAACATTTTCAACTTTTGTTTCACCTTCAGCCATCAGACCTGCAAGGACCAGTGCAGCTCCGCCCCGCAAATCCCGGGCAGTTACTTGCGCACCTTTTAAAGGTACTGTTCCCTTTATTATAGCGGTTCTTTGAAAAATTTCAATATCTGCCCCCATTTTTATGAGCTGCCGCGTATATTGAAAGCGATTTTCAAATATAGTTTCTTCTATTCTGGTATCTCCTGCCGCAGCTGCCATAACTGCTGCAAGCTGAGGCTGCAAGTCTGTTGAAAATCCGGGATACGGCCCGGTTCGGATTTTTCCTGCGCCATGAAGTCTGATCGGACCTCTGATCCAGATGGTCTCCGGCTCTCGTTTTACTTTACATCCCGCACAGCGCAGAATTTTCAAAAGAGATTTCAGAGTATAAGTATCCAGCCCGTCTAAGAGCAGTTCGCCTCCGGTTGCAGCTGCTGCCATTAAAAAAGTTCCTGCTTCTATTCTGTCGCCCATAATGCTGTAGCTGTTTCCATGAAAATCCGGCCTGCCTTTTATCACAATCCTTGATGTCCCGGCCCCTTTAATATCTGCTCCGCATGCATTGAGATACCCTTGCAGGTCTGCAATTTCCGGCTCTCGCGCACTATTATGGATTACCGTTTCTCCTTTTGCCCCCAGCGCTGCCATCATCAGATTTTCTGTTGCTCCTACACTTGGAAAGTCTAAAATGATATTTGTTCCTCTCATATGCGGTCCTGTGAAAATCAGTTGCCCGTCTTTTTCCTCCACATCTGCACCCAGCTGGCTTAAAGCTTTTATATGTATATCAATCGGGCGAGCTCCTATCGCACATCCACCCGGCTGACTGATTACGGCCCTGCCGCATCTGGCAAGCAGGGGACCTACCAAAAAAACAGAAGATCGCATTTTCTGCATTAAAGTTCGGGGAACTTGGTCTGTGCACAGCATCCTGCTGTCCACCATCACGCCTCCGTCCTCTTCCTTTACATTACATCCCAGGAAAGTCAGTATTTCTTTCATTGCCTCTGCATCTGAAATCTGAGGGCAATTATAAATCATACTTTCTCCTCCTGTTACAAGAGAAGCAGCAAGTATGGGAAGCGCTGCATTTTTGGCGCCATTTACCGTATATTCTCCGCAAATAGGCCTGCCGCCACTGATCTGATAAAATTCCAATAAAAACACCTCCGAAATATGTTTTATCATATGCCGGAGGTTTCTTTTCAGTTACTTTTTTAAATCCAGATTGTTGCAGATAATTTCAGCCGCATCTACAGGTGCGCATTTTTTACTGTTTTCAGACATTCTTCTAATTTGATCCGGATCATTTTTTAGTTTGAGAATTTGAGCAATGAGTTTTTCATTGTCCATATCCTTTTCTTCTAAAATCAAAGCGCCGCCATGATCTGCCACTGCTTTTGCATTATGATATTGATGATTGCCTGTCACAATCGGGGATGGGATAAAAATGGCCGCTTTCCCGCACACAGTCACTTCAGCCACTGTAAGTGCACCGCTTCTGCTAATGACCAGATCTGCAGCAGATAAGTAGTCTTCCATATTTCCGATATACTCTAAAATATGGATATTATCTGCAAGTTCTATGCGTCTGTCTTGCTGCAGTTCATCGAGAATCGCTGTGTAATATCGTTTCCCTGTAGCCATACACACTTGTATGCCCTCCATGCCATTGACTGCTTCAATCACACTGAGCATCGCTTTGTTAATTCTTCCAGCTCCCTGACTTCCTCCGAATACCAGCAAAACAAAATCATTTAAAGGCAGTCCCAGTTTTCGTCGAGATTCTTTTGGATCGGCTTCAAAGAAAGCTTTTCTCACAGGATTTCCTGCCAGGACATGTTTTTGTCTGTGTTTAAAATATTTCTGCGCTTCCGGAAATCCAAGGAAAAGTTTATCCACATACTTTTCTAAGAGTTTATTGGTCACTCCCGGGAATGCATTCTGCTCATGCGTATAGGCTTTGATCCCGGCCTTATGTGCCGCACGCACAACCGGTCCGCACACATAGCCACCGGTTCCGATCACTACGTCCGGTTTAAACTCCTTCATCAGTTTTTTCGCCTGCTTGTTTCCCTTGCTGAGTTTCCTCATTACTTCTATATTCTTCAAAAGATTTTTTCGGTTAAACCCAGCTACTGTAATAAACTCGATCGGATATCCGTTGTCAGGCACAATATTCTTTTCCAGACCATATTCAGTTCCGACAAAAAGAATCTCGCTGTCCGGATACCTTTCTTTTATTTTATCTGCAATGGCAATGGCCGGATAAATATGTCCGCCTGTTCCACCGCCTGTCATGATTACTTTCATTGATCTTTACTCCTATTTTACTGCCACCGTATGTCTGGAAATATTCAGCAGGATTCCCGCACTTCCCATAAAGAGCATCAGGGCATTGCCGCCATAGCTGACAAAAGGAAGTGTAATACCCGTAGGAGGCATGGATGATGTAACAACTGCAACATTTAACAGAACCTGAATAGCTATCATAATTGTGATGCCTGAAGCCAGCAGAGTGCCAAACTGATCCGGCGCATTTACTGCAATGTGTATGCCTCGCCAAATTAGCACCACATAAGCTGTCAAAAGCACCAATATTCCTATAAATCCCAGTTCTTCCCCAATAATCGCCAGAATAAAATCATTCTGCGGTTCCGGCAGATATAAATTCTTCTGAATGCTCTTTCCCAGCCCCACGCCAAACAATCCGCCCGATCCCAGAGCCATCAGAGACTGGACTACCTGAAATCCATCTCCCAGAGGGTCTGCAAAAGGATCCAGAAAGCTGGTAAAACGTTTCGCCCAGTGACTTTCAGGATTGATGATAATAATAGATGCAACTCCCAAAACGCCGAGGCCGACCATCCCGCCGCACCACCACCAGCTGAGACCGGCAACAAACATCATTAAAATTACAATTGCCACAACAGTAATGGCAGTAGACATATTCGGCTGTTTTAAAATGAGTCCTCCGTAAACAGCACAAATCACAAATAAAGGAAGGATTCCTTCTTTAAAAGACTTTATTCTTTTCGGCTTTTCGCTAAGAAACCAGGCCACAAAGATAATCAGTGCAATCTTTGCAATCTCACCGGGCATAATGGTAAAGCCTCCTACCCCCAGCCACCGGACCGCTCCTTTTGCACCTTTTCCAACGCCCGGAATCAAAAGCATCACCAGAAGAATAAAGCTGACAGCTAAGATCGGCACAGCAAACTTCCTATATCTCCGATAGTCAAATACAGCGGTAAACATCATCAGACCGAATCCCAGAATCGCCCACATTACATCTTTAATCAGATAGGCATAAGGCGTACCTTCTCCTGATTGTGATGTTTCATTGATAGACTGGTAATAACTTGCGGAAAACACCATAATCACACCGAAGATTACCAGACCTATTGTTAGGATCACCAGTAAAAAATCCCCTGATTTTAAATTGTTTTTTTTACTTCTCATCAATATCTCCAAAAGGAACTTTTCATTCCCGCCTGCATATTTTTCTTATTTTTCCAATCTGTCTACGCAGCTTTTAAAATGCTCTCCCCGCTGCTCAAATCCCGTATACATATCCCAGCTTGCACATGCCGGAGATAGCAGAACTGTATCTCCCGGTTCAGCCAGTCGGAACCCCTCTTTCACACACTCTTCCATATCTTTCACAATCACGCAATTATGGAATCCCATAGATTCAGCTGTTTCTTTGATTTTCTGCGCAGTTTTTCCAAGCAGAACCATATGTTTTACTTTTCCGTTAAACGCACGGATCAGTTCTTCAAAAGAAGATCCTTTATCATAACCGCCTGCAATAAGAATGATTCCTCCATCAATGGCCTCTACAGCCTTAATAGAAGCATCCGGATTGGTTCCTTTAGAATCATTTACAAATCGAACGCCATCCACCTGTCCGCAAAATTCAATTCTGTGCTCCACTCCCTGAAATTCCACCAGCGCTTTTGTAATTACATCCGGCTCCACTCCGGCAAAATAAGATATTGCTGTTGCTGCCAGTGCATTTTCCAGATTGTGACTGCCTGGTATCATGAGCTGATCAGCTCTGCAGAAAGAAATTTCCTCACCCTTTTCATTTCGAATAGTGATTACCCCATCTTTTACAAAAGCTCCCAGCTTTAGCTCCTCTTTTCTGCTGAAAGGAATCACATGTGCCCTGCAGTCCTTTGACAAAGCAAAACAATCCTTATCATCGTAATTGATGATCAGATACTGGCTTTCATCTTGATTCTCAAAAATCTTAGCCTTTGCTTTTCCATAGTTCTCCATGGTTTTATGACGATCCAGATGGTCCGGCGTTAAATTCAATATCGCTGAAACTGCCGGCTTAAAATAACGTGTAGTTTCCAGCTGGAAACTGCTGGTTTCTGTCACCAGCCAGGTATCTTCATCAGCAGAAAGTGCTTTTGAAATAACTGCCACTCCAATATTTCCTACCACATAAGTCTTTTCTTTTGCCTTGTGGAAAATTTCTCCTACCAGTGTAGTAGTTGTGGTTTTCCCATTGGTTCCTGTTATAGCAATATAATTCCCTTTGCCAATGCGATAAGCAATTTCAAGTTCTCCAATAATCTCAGCACCTGCCTGCTGCGCTTCTTTGACAAAAGAAAGTTCCGGCGAAACACCCGGACTCAAAATCAGCATATCGAAAACACGCATATCTTCCGGGTTTCTGCCAAAGAAGCAGTTCACTTCTTTTCCCTCCAGAAAAGCCAGAAGCTGCGGATCAATTTCTTCTGATTTCTTTGAATCCTGTACAAAAACCTGTGCTCCGAGTTTCAGCATCGCCTGAACTGCAGCTATTCCTGATTTTCCAAGACCAATTACAAGTACCTTTTTGTTTTTCATATTATCAGCATTTGTTCTCATTATTCTACCTCTATATAATTCCAAGCCCGATCACGCAGCAAATCAGGGCGATTCCCCAAAAAACACCAACAACATGTTTTTCTTTTAAACCGCTCAATTCAAAGTGATGGTGAATCGGCGCCATTTTAAATACTCTTTTCCCAGTCAGTTTAAAACCGATGACTTGTATGATAACGGAAAGGACTTCCATCACATATACAAATCCTGCGATCGGCAGCAAAAGCTCAAAATGCATGACAATTGCAGCAGCCGCAAGACCTCCTCCCAAAGCCAGAGACCCCGTATCTCCCATAAACACCTTTGCCGGATTCTTGTTATATACCAGAAATCCCAGACAGGCGCCTGTCAATGCACTGCAGAATATACCTGCACCGGAATTGGCACCGTAAGTAACTGCCGCAATGGCAAAAAACAGGGAAACCAGAGCCGTAACTCCTGCTGCCAGTCCATCCAGTCCGTCCGTAAGATTGACGCCATTGGTCATTGCCAGAAGGACAAAGGCAATGAACGGGATATACCAGATACCGAAATCCACCGTAAGATTGACAAACGGAATCCAAACAGATGTCCCATCTCCTGAAAATTTTGCCATATATATGGCAAAAGCCACTGATATAATAATCTGAAGACCAAATTTCTGGTAAGCCCTCAGCCCTAAATTATTCTTCTTTACCACCTTCAGATAGTCATCAAAAAATCCGATTGCTCCAAATAATACAAAGACTAATACTACAGCTGCCAGCTTCCACGAATAAAAACGACCTATGGCACATCCGAAAACAGCAGCTATAATAATAGCAACCCCGCCCATACTCGGTGTGCCGGCCTTAGCATAATGGGACTTCGGCCCCTCCTCTCTGATGTTCTGTCCTGCCTGTTTGCGCCGCAGGACAGGTATTTCCAAAGAGGTGCAAATGACAGATGCGAAAAAAGTTAATACTGCTACAATACCAATTGTGACGTAATTCATAACGACTCCTGTTACTCCATAATTTTCTTCACTATTTTTTCCATTTTCATTCCCCGAGAGCCTTTTACCAGGATTACATCTCCCTTTTCAAGAATAGAATCCATAGTCTGTAAAAATGCTTCTTTGTCCGGAAAGGCAAGAACATGCTCCAGACCTTCCTCTTTTGCTCCTTCTGCAATAAAACGCGCTTCCCTGCCCACTGCAATGAGCAAATCAACTCCCTTCTGTGCAGCACAGTGTCCTACCAGACTGTGCTGACGGCGGCTGTTTTCTCCAAGTTCCAGCATATCGCCTAAAACAGCCACACTTCGGATTCCCTTTGTATGCATCAGCACGTCGATTGCCGCCTTCATAGAATCAGGGCTGGCATTATAAGTATCATCGATCACTTTAATGCCATTTTTACCCCGGACTGTCAAACGTTTGTCTGTGAGCACCGCTTTTTCCAGGCCGCGCGCTGCCTCCTCCATTGTGATTCCCAGCTGCATCCCTGCCGCAACTGCAAGGGCTCCGTTGAAAGCATTATGCCTGCCGGGTACCGGAAGGCGGAATTTCTGCATATGCCCCTGATACTCCAATATAAATTGTATACCCTCTGCACCAAAATCGTCAATATGTGAAATAATAAAATCACTTTTTCCATCTGCGCCTGCAGTAACCACTTTGTACGGTCCTGTTATCTTCTCTTTATCCAGAAATTCTCCTTCCTGATAAAAAATCAGT
>CAUWJW010000062.1:0-11976 GCA_963558985.1 uncultured Clostridia bacterium
TGAAAAGTTGAGAAAGTTTTTCAACTTGTACAATTATCTCAAAAAATCAGGTTTCTGTGAAGAACGCTGGTAGTTTACCATTTACTTATTGTAAAAAAAATAGGCGCTGCAGTCGCTTCAAACTGTCTCGCCTATTTTTCGTATTCTTAATCAGTATTCTTCTTCATCCAGATAATCAGCCTTGAGAAGTTTGTTTGCCATCTTCTGTGTTCCGATTACCCAAAGCAAATCACCTTCTTCAATAACCGTGTTAATATCCGGATTAACAATAGGAAGCATTCCTCTTTCAATGCCTATAATATAAGCCTGATATTTAAGTCTGAATCCGGAATTCTTGATAGATTTTTTAATCAGTTCTGAACCTTTTTCCACTTGAATCGGACAGCAGATAATCTGCTTTCGCGCCTCAATCTCATAAAAAATCTGTCCATAGATGTACTCGCGCAGTGTAACCATCGGCTCTTCCGGAGCCTGGATATTTTCTGCTTTTTCCAGCATAAGAATACACGCCTCCACCTCATTTTTCGTCCCCATGGCATGGAGAATATCCCCTTTCATAACTTGGTAATCCCCACTTGGCATATTAATATGTTTTCCGTATCTTATTACATTAATAATAGTTACATGGAAAAAACGACTATGGCAAAACTCCACAATAGTATCATGCTGAAGTGCTTCTGTAACTTTAAATTCTACCACATGATAAGCCTCATCCAGCCAGCGGTATTCCGCATTGATTCCTCTTTCTTTTCTCTGTCTGGCAAGTGTATTCTCATAAAAATTTTCAATAAAACGCATCTCCATCTTCAAGGTTTTGCCTTTTATATAATCAGATTTCACAATGAAAATAATTGCCGCCAGGGACAATACCACCAGAAGAAGATATGGAAGATGAAGCAGCTTACGCAAAGCAGCAACAACAAAACCGCAGGATATTAAAATCCTCATTCCCGTAAAAGCCAAAAGAGGCATGCGGTTCGTCTGGTTTTTCAGCCACAGCTTCGTATACAGCACACTTTTTTTGGAACACATGATATTAATCAGCGGAATCATAAATGCACAGGTAATAAATGCTGTAACAACATTCCCCCAAATGCCGTGGATATACGTAAGGACAAAAGGCTGCAAGAACCTGGTTCCTCCAAGATAAACCAGAAAGATTCCTGCCCCGCAGATAAAGGTGCGTACAAAAAAGCGTTCAATATATCGGCGCCAGTCCCAGTCTTTGTCTCTGGAACTCTGCTGTTCGGATGTATGACGGTTTAAAAACTTATACAATCTTGGCGGAAGATGTCTCTTAATCAAACTGTATACACGCTCGGAATTCTTAATAAAAATAGGAGTTGTAAAAGTTGTAATAACAGAAACACAAACTACGATTGGGTACAGAAAATCGCTGATAACCCCCAGAGATTTTCCCAGTGTAGCAATGATAAAAGAAAATTCACCGATCTGTACCATACTGAATCCGCCGCGGATTGCAGTATGAAGCGACTGACCCGAAAACAGAATCCCCAATGTTGCAAAAATCATCTGTCCTAGAATTGTAACCAGAGTGATAATCAAAATAGGCACCAGATATTCCAGCAAAAGCCGGGGTTCGATCATCATTCCCACAGAGACAAAAAAGACTGCGCCAAACAAGTCTTTAATAGGTTTTACCATACCCTCGATTCTGTGAACCTGTACGGTGCCCGCAAGAATAGAGCCTGCCAAAAATGCACCCAGAGCTGATGAGAAGCCAATCAGGTTTGCAATTACTACCATTCCCAGACAAAGGCCGATACAGACAATCAAAAGCAGCTCATCATTGATTCTATCAGCTACCTTTTTCAAGAAAGTAGGAATCAAATAAATTCCCAGCACCAGCCAAATGCTCAGACAAAGAAGAAGCATACCGATATTTTTAAAAACATCCATCCCGGATGTTTCCTGGCTTACTGCCACAGTAGACAGGATAATCATCATAAAAATACCCCCGATGTCTTCCAGAACAAGGGTCCCCAATACAAGCTGAGCAAATTTCTCCTTTTTCAACTTATATTCTTCATAGGCCTTCAAAATAATCATTGTGGAAGACATAGAAAGCATCCCGCCCAAAAAAACGCTGTCCATTTTGGACCAGCCCAGTATCTGTGCCGTGGCATAGCCGATAATAACCATTGCTGACATTACTGTCATAGCTGTGACAATCGCACTTCCTCCTACTGTCGCTATTTTTTTAAAGCTGAATTCCAGTCCCAGTCCAAACATTAAAAACACAATCCCGAAATTGGCCCACACATGGATGTCTTCAATATCTACTACAGTGGGTAAATAAGAAAAATTGGGACTGATTAAAAAACCTGCAATAATATAAGCAAGGACAACAGGCTGCTTAATTTTTTTAAAAATCAGAGACACGACTCCTGCTACAACTAAGATTAAAGCCAGGTCACTGATCAGATGATCGAGTTGTTCCATAAAAAACCTACCTTTCAAATATTACATAAAAAGTGCTTCCCTCCCTAACTTGACTTTCCACCTTTAATTGGGCATTGAACAAGGCGGCAATATGCTTTACAATTGACAGTCCTAAACCTGTACCTCCGGCTTTTGTGGATCTGGATTTATCAACCCTGTAAAACCGTTCAAACAGGCGTTCCAAATGCTCCTTTGCAATTCCGATCCCTTCATCCTTCACTGAAACTTCAATTTTATTATCTATACGCTTCGCCTGAACCCAGACTCTTCCGCCCTCATCTGAATATTTGATGGCATTTTCAATCAGATTGACCATCATCTGGCGGAACCTGTCCGGACTGCCAAAAATCCTCAAATCTTCTTCAAGATCTGAAATCAGCTGAACATTTTTACCCTCTGCGATAGGTTCCAGTGCCGCCATTGTTTTCTCAATTCCCTCTGTAATGCTAAAGTCCTGTGTATCCCCCGATTCTTTTTTATTCTCTATATCCGATAAAACCAGAAGATCTTCAATCAGCCGCTTCAGACGGGAGGTCTCAATGGCAATAATATCTATAAATCTAGTTCGAATTTCCGGATCTTCAGCTGCTCCCTGCTGTAAGGTCTCAATAAATCCAGAAATAGATGTAAGAGGCGTTTTTAACTCATGACTCACATTCGCAACAAATTCTTTTCGGATCATTTCAGCGTTTTTGCTTTCTTCGGCTGCTCTTTTCAGTTCAGCCTGAGTTTTTATAACAGGTTTTACCATGCTGCAGTATATGTGAATGCCTATTACAATCATTCCTACAATATAGACAGCAACAAAGATCCACAGGCCATTACGGACAATAAATTCATCTGCCTGTACAGAATCAGCCTGCTTCATTCTTGGCGCAATAAACAGCTTGTAAACAAGAAACAGCGCTGCCATATTAAATCCTGCAGCCTCAGAAACAGCAGCTATATATTTGGTCTTCATTTGATCTTATACCCCTTGCCTCTTATTGTTTCAATATACTTTTCTTCATCACCGTTTTTTCCGAGTTTTTTTCTCAAATACCGGATATGTACATCCACAGTTCGTGTTTCCCCTGCGTATTCAATTCCCCATACTTTATCCAGGAGCTGATCTCTTGTCAAAACATGCCCCCTGTTTTCTGCCAGATAACATAAGAGTTCAAATTCCTTTAAAGTCAGATCCACCAGTTCTTCCTTTACTTTCACCTGATGTCTTTCAATATTGATTTCTAAATCCCCGATTTTCAAGATATGCTCACCGTGAGACACAGATGTCTGCGTCTGACCATATCTTCTCAGCACAGCTTTAATCCTTGCCATCAGCTCTCTGATACCAAAGGGTTTTGAAATATAATCATCTGCACCGAATTCTAATCCCAAAACCTTATCAATCTCTTCATTTTTGGCTGTCAGCATAATAATTGGCGTTTCATTCCCCTCTTCTCTTAGTTCCTTGCAAATATCGTATCCGTTTTTCCCCGGGAGCATAATATCCAAAAGAATGAGATCCGGCTTTTCTTTATGGACCATAGTAATGCCCATATACCCGTCTTCTGCTTCAATTCCTTCATAACCGTTTGCTTTAAGATTGTATAAAACCAGCTCACGAATATTAGGTTCATCTTCTATGATCAGAATTTTTTTCATCTTTTCTGCCCCCTTATCTTTATCTGCTTACATTCCCGCTTCTTTATTCGGCTGCTTCTTCTGATGTTTTAAAATTAATATTGTCCAGCACTGCATTGGCAATATTATCACAGGAGTCTCCAATCCTTTCAATATTATGTATCACATCAGTATAAATGACTGTAAATTCCGGAGAACATGTTTTTTCATTCAAGCGCTTCATATGTTGTTTTCTTAGGAAAGTTTCAATATGATTCAACTCTTTTTCCTGCTGTTTTACACTTTGCGCAATCTGGTGATCGCCGGTTTCCAGCGCCTGGATGCTGTCAGCCATCATCCTCCCTGCATGTTCAAAGCATTCATAGATTTCAGCACACGCTTCATCAGAAAATTCATATTTGTTCTTTGTTTTTTCTCTGGCAAAGACAGCAATATTCTCACAATAATCCCCTACATGCTCAATGTCTGCCGCTACATGCATAAGCCCGGATACTTCCGAAGCCTGCCGCTCTGTCAGAGTTTCAGTAGAAGAAATAGAAGCCAGATAGTTCACTGTTTTTTTCTGCAGTTCATTTACAGAGTTCTCCATATCCAGAACCTCTTTTACTGCATTCAGGTCATTTCCAAGGAAGGCTTTTTTTGCAGAAACAATCATTCCTGCTGCAAAACCTGCCAGTCTGGACAGTTCATTTGTAGCCAGATGAATTGCTGCAAACGGCTGCTCCAATACATTGTAGTCTAAATAGATTGGATCTGACGGCAGACGATCTGTATCTTTTCCCGATACAATCTTTGTCACAATCTTTACCAGTATTCCAATGAACGGCAGCCAGAGAAGGGTGTTAATTAAGTTGAAGCACATATGCGCATTGGCAATCTGCCGCGCAATTACTTCTACTTCCGGTCCTGCCGGAGAGATAAATGCGATGAATTTCGCATACCATGGAATAAACCAGATAAAAATAAAGGTTCCTGTAATATTGAAAATAACATGAGCAGCCGCAGATCTCTTTGCATTGAGCGTTCCGCCGATAGATGCCAGCAAAGCGGTAATTGTCGTTCCAATATTGTCTCCGAAAAGAATGGGAAGTGCACCCTGAAGACCAATAATGCTGCTGATTCCGTCAGGGCCTGCCGTTGCCGCCAGATTCTGAAGAACGGCAATGGTTGCGGAACTGCTCTGTACCACTACCGTCATACCAGTTCCCAGCAGTACGCCTAAAACAGGGATATCCTGCACCTGCAGCATTAAATCGATAAAGAACGGGGAATCGGCAAGCGGCTTCATCGTATCCCCCATAATATTAATACCAACAAACAACATGCCAAATGCAAAAATTGTCTGACCGATATTGACAACCTGTTCTTTTTTAATAAAGAAGTATAAAATAAACCCAACCGCTATGAAGAGCCATGCATAGTCTCCAATCTGAAAGGCAATTAGCTGAGCGGTAATAGTTGTACCGATATTTGCACCTAAAATAATACTGATTGCCTGGCGCAAATTCATAAGACCTGCACTGACAAACCCAAGTACCATAACAGTCGTCGCACTGCTACTCTGCAAAACAGCAGTACAAAGTGCGCCTGCTAAAACTCCCAGAACCGGATTTTTAGTCAAAAGCGCTAAAATCTTCTGCATTTTTTCGCCGGCCGCCTTTTGCAGCCCGTCGCTCATCAGGTTCATACCATAAATAAACAGCGCCAGTCCACCCAGCAAGGTAATCACCATTTGGAATACGTTTGAATCCATCATAATTCTCCTTTTTTCAACATAATTAGATAAGTTCATTATAAAGATTAAACCTGCGTTAAAAAAGTAGAACTATGTTAACGAATTGTTAAATTTTTGTTAAATTATATTTTTCCAAACAAAAGATCTGCCAAATCTCCTACAGCTTTTCCAAAGGCACTGTCTGAAGATATGGATTTCAATCCCCTTTGTACAGAAAAAGCCTCCGGATCTTCCGGAAATCTGCACAAAGACGGAAGAAGCCTCTGCTGCACCTCATCTTCAGAGGATTCCCCCTGCGAAGGCACATACCAGTTAGCAATCCTTCCTATTTTCTCTAAAAACCGCTCACCTTTCAAAAATGTCAAATACTCCAGCAGCCGTTCTTCCTTATACTGAGGTTCCTCCCCTCTCGCAACGAAACAAATCCTGTTAGCCATCTCATAGCAGCATATCGTGTTTTTATCAAGACTGGACCCCAGATCTAAAACAATCATATCATATCTCCCCATATCCATCACCGATTCCATAAAATACTGTATTTCTTCTACGCCTAAGCTTTTGAGCACATTTCTTCCCGGCGACGGTAAAAAAGCATCTACACCACAAGAATCAAAAACCAGAAAGCTTTCAATAAAAGGGAAACGGTCTTTCCCTTCTTCGTCAAAAAGATGATACAGGTATTCATTTATGCTTTTCCCTTCCGGAAAGGGTTCCATATATTCCAAGGTAGAGTCCAGTTCCTCCATACTGATATAAATAGTTCTTTTGTGCTTGAAACGTTTCAGCTCTCTGGCAAATGCCATGGCTGCTGAAGTACATCCTACACCGCCTTCTGCTGAGCAAAAAGCAATGATTCTGATATTCTGATTCTTTACAGGAACAGCCTTTCGTCCTGTAAGCGCTGTATAAATAAACAGCAGTTCTCCTGCCAGCTGTCGCACATTGCTGTATTTATATAGACGAAATCTTTTATCCTCATAGTTTTTCTCTGTCATAGACGGCTTTTCAACTAAATAAATAAACGGCTCCGAATCCTCTTTCTCAAAATCTTTCAAGACAAGGTCAAACTCTTCTAGCTTACTATGTATCGGTACACTTTGAAATAAAGTGACCGTAAAGCTCTTATATACTTCCACCAGTGCCAGTCCGAGTGCTCGCCCGTAGTCTTTATCTTTTGTAATAACTGCTAATTTTATATTCTCCATTTCCCATTACCTCATTTTTGTAATTTTTTTCCTTTTTATTATCATAAGGTAATTGTAATTTTTTGTCAATCTTTTTCTTCTATTTCTTTCCTGAGTTTGCGTAAAGCCTGACTCAAACCGCCTACTTCATCTATAATACCTGCTTCTACCGCTTCATGCCCAAAAAGAATGGTTCCTACATCATTGGGCATATTGTCTGTCCGGTTCATGAGTCTGACAATTGTTTCTCTGTCTGCTCGTGAATGTTTTTCAATAAAATCAATAACTCTTTCCTGCGTTCTGCGCAAATAGTCGAATGTAGTCTCTGCTGTAATTACAAGACCGTTTGTGCGGATCGGATGGAGGGTCATAGTAGCCGTTTCTGCAATAAAAGAATAATCTGTGGAAGTTGCAAGAGGGATTCCGATACTGTGGCCGCCGCCCAAAACCAGAGAAACAGTAGGTTTTGAAAGTGTGGAAATCATCTCTGCTAAAGCAAGTCCCGCCTCCACATCGCCTCCTACAGTATTCAGAATGATAAGAAGGCCTTTCAGGTTTGGATTTTCTTCCACAGCTACCAGTTGAGGAATCAAATGTTCATATTTTGTCGTTTTATTCTCTGCCGGAAGAACCATATGGCCTTCCACACTGCCTATAATATTAATGTATTGAATATCACTTTCAAAATCTGCTCCTGTTGTCAGAAGACCCAGCTCTTCAATAATATCTTTACTTTTATCTTCTTCAGGATGTAACTGTTTCTCTTCTTTTTTTTCATTTCCTTTATTCATAATCCGCTCCTTTTTTTAATATCATTTTGTATTAGTATTACCCACTAGGAGGTCATTATGCGGCTAAGCGAAATAGGAAGCAAAGAAATCGTTGATTTATCTAACGGAAGCAGCCATGGGCAGCTCTGGGATACAGAAATGCTTTTTGAACGAAAAACAGGTCTGATAAAAGCAGTTCTGATCCCCGGATGTCGTGGAAAGATGCCTTTTAGGCATACAGAAGAAGACTGGATTCAGCTGCCATGGAGCAATGTTGTAAAAATTGGAGAAGATATGATTATTTTCCGTTCATCTGATCTTGAATGAGAATGTTTGGATTTACGTCCAAATCAGTTTCTACGCAATAAAAATGCCGGCCTCCGATAGCCTGATTATAAAATCTCGCTTCTGGGACCGGCATGCTTCTGCCTGCTTTTAAACAATTATTCCTTTTTATTCAGATATTTTTGCATCACTGCTTCCAGCTGCACGATATCGATCGGTTTAGAAATATGCTCATCCATTCCTGCGCTTTTCGCCTGATCAATGTCTTCTACAAAGGCATTGGCTGTCATAGCCACAATAGGCAGTGTTTTCACATCTTTCCGTTTCAGATGACGAATTGCTAAAGTTGCTTCATAGCCGTTGAGCACCGGCATCTGGATATCCATAAATACCATATCATAGTAATTCTCTTCTGCTTTTTCAATTTTTTCAACAGCAACTTTTCCATTTTCAGCCCGTTCTACAAGAAGACCTGACATCTCTATAATCTCTTGTGCAATTTCCGCATTTAGATCATTATCTTCTACAAGAAGAATACGTTTTCCCGCATAATCTTTAGGATGGATCAAGCCTCCTCTGCTGACTTCCTGCTCTGTTCCCATAGATACCAGCTCTTTAAATGTACGAATCAGGCGACTCTTAAACAGGGGCTTTGTAATAAAGTGGTCCACACCGGCAGCTCTGGCATCCGCTTCGATTTCCGACCAGTCATATGCAGAAATGATAATAATAGGCACCTCATTTCCAACCTGTCTGCGGATTTCCTTTACAGTAGCCACGCCATCCATTTGCGGCATCTTCCAGTCAATAATAAGGGCAAAGTAGTCTCTCTGCTCATCATGACGAAGCTTGGTACGCTCCACTGCCTCTTTTCCTGAAAGACACCACTCGCCGTCCATTCCAATCTCATCTAGCAGCAGACATACATTTTCACAGGTCTCTGCATCATCATCCACTACAAGGACTGGAAGATCTGTCAACTCTTCAGTTGATTCTCCATATCCTTCCTGAATCTGTAAATGAATTGTCACTACGAATTTAGAGCCCGCATTGACTTTTGAAAACACCTTGATATCTCCATCCATCATGCGAATAATATTTCGTGTAATAGCCATACCAAGTCCTGTACCGGTTACTCCACTTATCCTGCTGTCCTCAGCTCTTGTAAATGGCTCGAAAATTTTCTTCTGAAACTCTTCCGTCATACCGATGCCATTATCTTCAAAAATAAATTCATACTCTGCATAATTGGAGTTCTGCAAATTTTTTTCTTTGATATCGATGGAGATTTTTCCTCCATCAGGGGTGTATTTCACAGCATTGGAAATCAGATTCACAAATGCCTGCTGGATACGCAGGCTGTCGCCTACTACCCATTCGTGCTTCATATCTTTCACACTGACCTGCAAAGTATGGCCATGCTGATCAATCTGCGGAAGGATCATAGTGATTAAATTGTCAATCAAATCTGCCAGATTAAATGATTCGTTCTGTGGCTCCACTTTTCCGGATTCAATCTTGCTCATATCCAGCACTTCATTAATCAGCATAAGCAAATGTTTGGAGGCTATAGTAATCTTGCTGAGACATTCCTGTACTCTTTCATGATTTTCAATCTGTGTTCCTGCAATGGCTGTCATACCAATAATTGCATTCATGGGAGTTCTGATATCATGGCTCATTCTTGATAAAAAATTGGTTTTTGCTGCATTCGCAGCCTCTGCATATTTATAGGCTTCTTCCATAGCCTGCTGCTGCATTAATCTTTCCGTTTTGATTTTGTCAATATCCAGCTGATATAAAATTACTTTCGAAGGGGTATCACCATTATACTCTACTGCCCGATAGCTGCTCCTCCTCCAGGTATGTGCCTGACTGATGGTCATATATTCAATTTCTATGCGCTTTTCTTTGGATAAAGCCTGCTGCAGATGTTCCATGCTGCTGAATCGTGCAAAAGGTTCCTTATATTCTTCTGCCACCAGTTCATTTATCAGCCGGCTCATAAAATCACTATATCTGCCGCTCTCAGGTAAATTTTCAATGGTTCCTTCTTCGCCATAAGATAAAATCGTATAAAGATTTTTTTCCATATCAATTTCAAAAATCCCGATATATTCATCTGTCATGCCCCGAAGTGCCCGCTCCAGTTTACCATAAGATACTTCCTTTGCTTTTATATCGGTTATGTCTGCTAAAGTTCCGAAAACACGTTTTCCTGATGTCTCATGTCCTGCAACCGCAGCTGTCAGTGCATACCACCGCAACTCTCCTGTATGCATGCTGTACAACTGCACCTGCACCGGCTTATTTGCTCCGTGCTGGAACAAAGTGCGAAGTATCGGAATATCCCTTTCCGGACACAGCTTTCCGCTCATAAGCTTTTTAGAGTACTCTTTGTAATAAAATTTTTCGCTGCTTTCGCTTCCCATATCTGCCGGAGAAGAATAAATCGTCAGAAAATCTTCTTCTTCTTCATATTGAAAGACATAACGATCCGATGAATAGACAATCTGCTGGTAACGTTCCTGTTCCATTTCTTTGACATAGCGCTCTGTAATATTTCGATATACCCCCACCGCAACGCCTGTCGGTTTCCCATCCTCATTGAAAATAGCTCGAAATTTCAGTTCATAAACAACCTCTTCTCCTTCTACCGGAATTAGTTTTACAATTCCTTCTGCCTCTTTTTCTCCTGCTATCATAGCTTCATGGATGCGAATATACTCTTCTTCTGTATCCTTGGATATGATTCCTTTTTTTACCATTTCATAAGGCACACCCGTTTGGATTGTCTCCACTTGAAATGCTTCTGCAGTACGTTCATCTACAAAGATGGCCTGCTTTTTTGTATCATAAGTAAACACAAGGCTGCCGCTTTCTTCAGCGGCAATCTGAAACGCCTTCATGCTATTATACAGTTTTTCATTTGTTTCCCGCAGCAGGCGATAGGCCTCCTGCAATTCTTTCAGGTTCTGATCTCCCATATGATTATCCTGTTTACTTTCACTTCTTTTCGCAGGGATAGGTTTCATAATGTACCTTTTCCCACAATTTTTTATCCAATACAACTCCTGCTCTCGTCTTTTCCGGTATACCCAGAGATAGAACTGCCTCCACAGCATATTTATCATCCAGAGAAAACATATCACGGATAAAGGTTTCTGTATCTTTTCCCGCCTGTTTGCTGTTTCGGAGCCTTACTTGAATCCAACAGCTTCCAATCCCTTCGTCTGCTGCTGTAAGATGCATATTGCTTAAAGCAATGGAACAGTCCTCGATCCAGACATCATTGACGGTCCGATCTGCCATTACAATAATTGCAGCCGCTGCATCTCTGAGCATATCGGCGCCTTTTTGTCTGCAATCTGCCAGTTTTTTTAATTTTTCTTTATCCTGAATTACCAGAAATTCCCAAGGTCTCAAATTTTTAGATGTGGGCGAAAGCAGGCCTGCAGTCAGAATTATTTTTAACGTTTCTTCCGGAATGGACTCTGTTGTATATGTTCGAATGCTGCGCCTTTTTTTCAGCTTGGAGATCATATTGATACCTCCTGTCTTACTGTTTATGAAAGAATATCCCTCTACCGATTGCTCGACAGAGGGATGTGATTCCATATAAAAGTACGGTTTTCTTAGTTCTTGCTATTTTTAATCGCTGCCTGCGCTGCCGCAAGTCTTGCGATTGGTACACGGAATGGTGAGCAGGATACATATTGGAGACCAATATTGTGACAGAACTCAATGGATTTTGGTTCTCCGCCATGCTCGCCGCAAATTCCCAGCTTGATATTCGGTCTTGTTGCTTTTCCTTTTTCAACAGCCATCTTAACTAACTGGCCTACGCCGGTCTGATCAATAGACTGGAACGGATCTTCTTCAAAAATACCCTTATCTCTATATTCTTTAATGA
>CAUWJW010000063.1:0-11837 GCA_963558985.1 uncultured Clostridia bacterium
GATAATCCCAATCTTATTCATAGTAGAACAGCTCTTTGCAATCTTCTCCGCTGCCGGCTGTATAATCCCGACAATGGGGATGTCAGGGTACCTTGCCTGCAGATCTTCCAGACATGTGGCACTTACTGTATTGCAGGCAATTACAATCATCTTCACCCCTTTTTTCACAAGAAAATCTGCAATCTGTCTTGAGAAGCTTCGGATCGTAGATGTTGCTTTAGAGCCGTAAGGCGTTCTTGCCGTATCTCCAAAGTAGATCATCTTTTCATTTGGAAGCATTTTCATTAAATTAGGGATACAGGTCAGCCCTCCTAACCCAGAGTCAAAAAAACCAATGGGACGATTATCCATACTAGTGATTTTCCTTTCCTTTTTGTGGTATAATAGTCCGTATAATGTCTTGCGCACTATGCGGTGTCATTCTTAGAATCAAGTGTCGCTTTATTATACGATGAAAAAACAGTCTCGTCAAAGATTTATTCTGAAAGCGGAAGATCTGCACCGCCAAAATGATGTGCCTGAAACAGAATGAACAAAACCAGGAGGATTCAAATATGAGTGAGAAAACACAAAAAACAAGAGAGCAAATCGATTCAAAATATAAATGGAATATTGAGGCCATGTTTCCCGATGAAAGCAAAATCGAAACTGAGCTGCAGGAGGTTCTGTCCCATACAGAAAAATTTGCAGACTTTGCAGGTCATCTGACAGAAAGCCCTGCCTCTCTTCTGCAGGCGCTCCGGGAACGGGACAGCATCTGGCAGAAACTGGAGAAGGTCTATGTATATGCCAGAATGCGCAGGGATGAAGATAATCGCAAAGAGCAGTATCAGGCCATGACTGACAAATGCCAGTCTGTTATTGCCCGCGTTTCTGCTGCTATGTCTTTTTTTACCCCGGAGCTTCTTGATGCGTCAGATGAACTTCTCATGTCTTATATCCGGCAGGAACCGGGTCTGAAGCAATACGAATTTATGATCTGTGATCTGCTTCGTGAAAAGTCCCACGTTCTTTCCAAGGCAGAGGAAAACATTCTGGCTCAGATGGGTGAAATCACGGGAGCGACCAATGATATTTTTACTATGCTCAATAATGCCGATATGAAATTCGGTACCATTACAGATGAAGATGGAGATCAGGTGGAGCTGACCCATGGAAACTATATCACGTTTATGGAAAGCCATGACCGAAAAGTGCGCAAAGAGGCCTATGAACACATGTATGCCCCTTTCAAATCCATGATTAATACCATTGGCACAACTTACAATTACAATACAAAAACAGATGTGATCAGTGCAAGGATTCGCAAATATGATTCTGCCCGTCAGGCTGCCCTGTCCGGCGACAATATTCCGGGAAAAGTTTATGACAGTCTGGTTCAGACAGTAAATGAAAATTTGCCTACTGTCCATCGTTATATGGAAATACGAAAAAGACTCTTAGGTGTAGATGAACTGCAGATGTATGACATTTATGTACCTTTGATTGAAATACCGAAAAAGAAGATTCCTTATGAAGAGGCTCTTAATATGATGCGCACTGCTCTGGCGCCTCTTGGGGATGAATATATTTCCAGAATGAACAAAGGGATCGAAGCCGGCTGGATTGATGTATACGAAAATGAAGGAAAAACCAGTGGTGCCTACAGTTTCGGAAGCTATGACAGCATGCCTTATATCCTGCTCAACTACACAGATACATTAAAGGATGTTTTTACGGTTGTCCATGAAATGGGTCACTCCATGCATTCTAGCTACACCAGAGAGACACAGCCTTATATCTATGGCGGACATTCCATCTTTACCGCAGAGGTTGCTTCCACTGTAAACGAATCGCTTCTCATGCACCACCTGCTGGGCAAAGAAACCGATCCGCAAATGCGCAAATATCTTCTTAATTTATATATTGAAGAATTCCGTACCACCCTCTTCCGTCAGACAATGTTTGCTGAGTTTGAAGATCTGACCCACAAGGCCATCGAAAACGGTCAGGTGCTTACAGCACAATGGATGTGCGACGAATATCAGAAGCTGAATGATAAATACTTTGGACCTGCAGTAGCAAAGGATGCTATCATCCGCCATGAATGGGCACGTATCCCTCATTTTTACAATGCTTTTTATGTATACAAATATGCCACCGGCTATTCGGCTGCTTCTGC
This sequence comes from uncultured Clostridia bacterium, assembly GCA_963558985.1. GTDB lineage: Bacteria > Bacillota > Clostridia > Peptostreptococcales > Anaerovoracaceae > Hominibacterium. The sequence goes on from CAUWJW010000063.1 coordinate 2,162, forward strand.
AATTTCAAGGAAGATCCTGAAGGAGGGTGCACCTGCCCGTGATGCTTATATCCGCTTCCTGAAGACCGGAGAAAGCGATCATCCGATCAATCTTCTGAAGCTGGCAGGCGTGGATATGAGCACGCCGGAACCGATCAAGGAGGCTATGACGCTCTTCAAACAGTTAGTCGATGAATTTGAATCTCTGGTATAATTATGAACACAATTAACGTATTTACAAATGGCACCCCTGTGTCAGAAGACACAAAAGAAGTTTTAATCGAAAAATTTAAAAAAAACGGGTTCACTGTCCGAGAGCAATATGATCCGGACAGTGAGCTGATTGTATGCATCGGAGGAGACGGCGCTTTTCTCCAGGCTGTACACAAATATAAGTTCCCTTCCATTCCCTTTGTTGGCGTAAATACAGGCCATCTGGGGTTTTTTCAGGAAATCGCTCCGGATAAAGCCGATGAACTGGATAAATTCATTCGGGAGTACAAAGAGAAGCGTTATACACTGCAGCCTCTTAACACTGTACAGGCTACCGTAACTACACAGGATGGCAGACAGGAGGTGCATCGGGGTCTGAATGAGATTGTTATCCGTGGGGATCACGCTTATTCGGTGCATCTGGATATTTCCATAGGAAGCAGCCCCATTGAAAAATTCAGTGGAGACGGAATTCTTGTAGCCACCTCTGCAGGAAGCACGGCTTACAATTATTCTCTGGGAGGCTCCATTGTCGACCCCAGAATCAAACTGCTTCAGGTTACTCCCATTGCCCCTATGAATACAACGGCCTATCGTTCCTTTACCTCCAGCATCCTGCTTCCGTCAGATCTGTCCTTAGGCGTCATACCGGAAACGGATCAAAAAGGAAATGACATTTTTCTCCTAAATGATGGAATCGAGCACGCTTATACCCATGTAAAGGAAATAAAAGTCGAGTTTTCAGAGCGAATCATTAATCTGCTCCGGTTTGAGTCCTATGATTTTTGGGACAAGGTAAAGACCAAGTTTTTATAATACGGCATCTGTCGGAAAAGGAGGAATCAGTTATTATATGACAGGATTTAAATATATTGTTACGCAGCAAGACAAAGATCTGGGTCTGGACGTAAAGGGCATACTTCGCCACCATTTTCAGTTTTCTGCCCGCATGCGAAATAAAATCAAACGGGAAAAACTTGTCTTTCTCAATGGCACTCAGACACCGGGATGGATAACACCGCTTCCCGGAGATGAAATTACCATTACACTGCCGGAAGAAAGCAGTGATTTTGTACCGGAGGACATCCCGCTTTCTATTGTGTATGAAGATGACAGCCTTCTCATTCTCAATAAGCAGCCCGGTCTTGTTGTCCATCCCACTAAGGGACATCCGCAGCATACCCTTGCCAATGGTATCATGAAGTATATGCTGGATTCGGGACAGAATTTCAAAATCCGGTTTATGAATCGCCTGGACATGGATACATCCGGGCTTGTAGCCATCGCAAAAAATTCTCATTGTCAGGCAAGCTTTATGAAGCAGGGACAGTCCGGGATGGTGGAAAAGCGTTATCTTGCTATTGTAAAAGGAATTCTGGAGTCCGAAGTAGGTGTCATTGATCTGCCTATTGGAAAACCGGATCCTGAACGAGTGGAGCGGGCCGTTATGGAGGAGGGTGCTCCCTCTGTTACCCACTATCGCGTGCTGGAGCGGTTCAGATCAGGATACTCCTTTTTGGAACTGTCTTTAGAAACAGGAAGAACACATCAGATTCGTGTACATATGGCGCATATCGGTCACCCCATCGTAAGCGATCATCTCTACGGAAGAGAAAATCCTTTTCTCATAGAGCGGCAGGCACTGCATGCCAGAAAGCTGGCCATGCTTCATCCGGTTACCGGCAAACCGCTTTCCCTGGAAGCAGAACTTCCGGAGGATATGAAACAGCTCCTGACTAAACTTCGTTAAAAAATCTGCCGGACAGCAATCCTATACTGCCCGGCAGATTTTTCTTAAATATCAAGTGCCTGAGAAAGTACATATTCTCTTAACTTACTCTTTTCTGCTCCAATCCTTTTTATATAAAACCTGCAGTCACCTGATACTTCCTGCTCTGTCAGGCGGTATCTCTCTTTTCCCGACTGCACTTCAACAACATCTAAATTTTCTATCAGCCCAAGCATAAGACTTGTATCAAGAAAAAGCTTTTCCTCTGTAAGCTTTTCTGCTCCTGGCTTGTACTTGATGATTAACGTATACGGCTCTTTGTCGGCTTCAATCTCGAATGCATACTCGCCTAAAGTATGAAACCACATCTGCGCTAGCAAAGCCCCCGTTTTACTGGCATCACCCAGATATTCCATCTTGTGTTTCCAGAGAACATTGATCCATTTCTCCAGTTTTTCTGTATTCTTTGTTTCCAAGACAATCTGCTTTAAAACTTTCTTTCCTTTCCGGTCGCCTGTATTTGCAAAGAAACAGTAGCTGCTACCATCTTTTCCTTTAAAGAACATGCCCGGAAAACCGGCTTTTCCCCCTTCTTCAAAAGAAATTTGAATATGCAGCGGATAGCCTGTACCTGCAGAACAGACTGCCGCCTTTTCCGTCTTATCTTCTGTCACTTGCACGTCTCTGCATAAAAGACTTGCCTTGTTCCAAAAATAACCAGCAGCCTCTTCTATTTGCGCTACATCTTTTAACTCGCCTTTGACCGGTACAAAAGAAAAGGTTTCCATATCCCTGGTCTCGTACATCACATTTCCTTTCCTGTCTTCCAGCCTTTCTTCCCAGCCTTTCAGCGGAAATGCCAGATTTCCCACTTGCCCCATATCGGCAAAATAACTTCCTGTATCTTCTTTTTTCCCATTTCGGAAAGATTCCAAAACTGTCTTATCATAGATTTCTTTGACCGCTTCTTCTTTTTCTGAATCTTTCCAGCTTACTTTAACAAAATACGTGCCTCCGTATGCTTCCCAGCCGGTAACGATTTTGTCCGCAATGCCTGAAAAGGTCAACCTCCTGGCTGCAGTACCATTTACTTGTGTATCTTCACTTTTCAAAAGCTGTATGTTTTGGGCATCTTCCCCGGCAGCTTCTTTAATCCTTCCATCCAGTGTTTTCTTTTCCGTTGAGGCGTCAAATGCAACCTGGAGCTTATAATCCTCATAATAATAGGTATTCGATGCAGAAGGCGCCGGCTGCACCTTGCGCATGTTCCAGCCGGGCTCAATCTGAAACTCCGCCATAAAAATTTTCTCCGGCTCCTGCGCTTCCTGCTTCACCTTTTCTTCCCTGCCGCATCCTGTCAAAAGGGATATACCCATACAGAGACACAAAAGTCCCGCCAGTAATTTTCGTTTCATTACACACACTTACATGATCCGCAGATCATGCTTTCCTCCTTTCAGTTTCTTACACATACTACTTTAATTCATATTCTACCATTTTATTAAACAATTGTCTTCTGGAAATGTCTAAAATTTCTGCAACTTTATTCATATCTTTCGGATGCCGCTGCAGCAGACCCTGAATATACTGCTTTTCTACCTGACTTCTGTACTCCTTCAGAGATACAGTAAAGTCCATCTCACGCATAGATACAGACGCCCCCTGGCCGGAAGGATTCAGAAGCTCTGACGGCAGATACTCCTTGCGGATCTCCCCCTTTTCCGAAAGAACTACCAGCCGCTCGATAATATTTTTCAGCTCCCTCACATTGCCCGGGTAATGATATGCGGTAAGCAGCTGCTCAACCTCAGGCTGGATCTCTGTAATCTTCTTATTCATCTCACATTCATATTTATGGAAAAAATATGAAATGAACAGAGGAATATCTTCGGGGCGTTCGCGCAGAGGCGGCAGTTCCAGCACAATCGTACTGATCCGATAAAAAAGGTCATCTCGGAAACATCCGTCTGTCATATCCTGGCGCAGGTTGTGATTTGTAGCTGTAATGAGACGAAAATCTACATGAATAGGCGTGCTGCTCCCCAAACGGTAAATCTGTTTGTTTTCAATGGCTTTTAAAAGCTTTGCCTGCAGGTTGACAGAAATACCGCCGATTTCATCCAGGAACAAAGTTCCTTCATTTGAAGCTTCAAAAAGACCGATTCTGCGCCGATCCGCACCTGTAAAAGCTCCTTTTTCATGGCCGAACAGTTCAGATTCCAATATGGATTCTGATAGGGCCTGACAGTTAAGTTCCATAAAGCTGGCATCTTTTCGGCGGCTTTTTTCATGGATGAAAGAAGACAATACTTCTTTGCCCGAACCCGATTCACCTAAAATCAAAATATTGGAGTCACTTTGTGCCGCCCTTTCTGCCAGCTGCAGCATCTGTCTGTATTTTTCATTTTTGCTTTCCAGCATAAAGGTGCCTGCCATCTTCTCCTTCAAGACAGCATTCTCACGGCGCATTTTCCTGGCCTCTTTGATTTTTTTTATCTCCATAAAGAGTTCTTCCGGATCATGTCCTTTTGTCACATAAGTATAGGCGCCCGCTTTCATCGCATCAACCGCTTTTTCGATGGTTCCGTAAGCAGTCAGCAGGATTACCTCCGCATCATACTCCCTCTTTTTAATTTCTTCCAGCAGTTCCCGTCCATCCATAACCGGCATGCACAAGTCGCTGATAACCAGATCGAAGGCTTTTTTTTCCAGCTTTTTAACTGCTTCGGCTCCATTTTCACAAGTTTCAACTTTATATCCTTTGCCTGTGAGGATCATTTTTAAGACATCACAGTAATCCTTCTCATCATCCACCACCAAAATATTAAAATTTTCCTTGCTCATTTTTACCTTTTTCCTCCATTCTCACCTGTATTGGCAATGTTACTTTAAAGGTTGTTCCCTGTCCGGATCTGCTGCTTACTTTTATTTCTCCGTTCATTTTCTGCACTTCATTATACACAATGTAAAGCCCCAGCCCATTTCCCTGCGTACTGCTTTTGGTTGTAAAAAACGGGTTGAAAATATCATCCAGAATGTCTTCTTCGATTCCTGTCCCGGTATCTGATACTTCCGTGTAAAATTCTTCTCCCTCTTTGCAGATGGCAATCGTGAGCTGTCCCTCTTCTTCCATAGCATCTATGGCATTAGTAATCAGATTCATTAAAATCATATCAAAGGATTCTACAGCCATCTCCACTTCAAAGTCTTCTTCACACTGAATAGAAACTGTAATCTGTTTTTTCTTCAGCAGTCCTTTGTTCAAAGAAATGACCGAATCAATATGCTCCCTGATATAAACACTTCCTATCATTTTCTTGGATATTCTTGAAAAGTTCAAAAGGTTATCAATAATATTTCCTGCGGCATCTACGGACTTTTCAATGACCTGCACAGCCTGCGCCTGGGTCTCTTCATCTTTCATAGTTTTGAGTACATAGCAGTAATTGCGAATAATCCCCAGGGGATTTCGAATCTCATGGGCAACTCCTGCTGCCAGCTGCCCTACAGCAATCATCTTATTGTCCTGAAGCATCTGTCGCTCTGCCATTCGCTCCCCTGTCACATCTTCGGCCATAAATAACAGCTTTTCGATTTTCCCTTTTATATTGGAAATAGGAAAGATATTCACCTCCAGGATGTTGCGTTTCAAAGTAATCTCGTCGGAAGCACCATATCCCGTCTGTTCCGTTTTTTTCAGCAGTTCCCTTATGCGCAGAGCCGGATTCTCTGCCAGCTCCAATACTTCTGTAATGTGCTTTCCAATGGATTCATTTCTCACATACCCTAAAAAAGCTTTATTCATATCAATGACTATTCCATTAGGGTCCAGCTCTGCCATATAATAAGAAACTCCATTAAAAGTAGTCTGCATTTCTTTCTTACTGGCAGTCAGCTGATTCATTCTGGCGGTCAGCTCATTATACAAATTTTTGTTAGACTGATAATAAAAGAAAAATGTGAAAAAAACTGCAGCAAATACAATGATTAACAGGGTAGTTACATCTTTGTACCGCTCTTTCTGCACCAGAGAATCTGCAATTCCGAACCACTGTTCCTGCGTCTGTCCCATTAGAATCTGCAAATCCGCTTCATGAATGCACTGATTAAGGATACTGTAAAGTGTCTGATTGCTCTGGTGCACTGTCAGACACACATTGCTTTTGTAAAAATCCGCATATGTATTCTGGTACCGGTTTTGAATTCCCGCTTCTTTCAAATATCCTGTAATTGCTTCCTGCTCCCCTAAAATACAATCCAGATGTTTCTTTTTCGCAATCTTAACTGCTTCTTGAGCAGAAGCTGCCTCCTCAAGCTGCATCCCCTGTCCATTATATGACAGACTCCTTTTCTCTTCCTTTGTAAACTGATCTTTTACACAAACACCTTTTAAAGAGCCAGTTTCCGGCAGTTCATCCTCTGCCTTTACAAACAGACTTCCTGTAAGCTGAAACAAAGCGGCTGTAAATATCATATCTGAAGATTTTGCTCTGGAATCTTCATTCGCTACAACAAGTGCAGCATCTGCATCTTCCTCCCGACTGTTCTCCAATACCTTTATCTCCAGACCGCTGGGTTCAAAAACCCGGCTCATAAATTCCTTCAAAAAAGTATCGGGAAAAAAGCCTAATTCTTCATCTACAGCTATATTAATCTGTTTCTTCTGCTCCACAAAAACCAGTTCTCTTTCATTCAATTCCGGTTTTTGGTCAGCTTTAAAGGATACATGGAAAGTTTCCGAGGTTATAGAGTAAAAAAGCATCAAAAAAATGACAGCAAGAAAAAGGCATATGAAGAACACTTCTTTTTTTCTTGCTTTCATCTTTCTTTCCTCCTTGCCAGTTTTTCTCCAAATATGAGCACTTCTCTCTCCTGCCTGCTGACTTTTCCAAAGTCTTTTCTTGCCCATACCGCCATAACAAGCCCCAATCCTATCCAAAGACCGATCAGCGCCATTTCATTCAGGGAGTTTGTATCTGTAAGTGTGTACTGGACATAAATGATGAAATAAAGAATCACAACAGCAGTAATCGCTGCTCCAAGAGGTGCGCCAAACCGTACACGAAATGGTCTGCTGAGGTTCGGCTCCTTTCTGCGAAGCAACAAAAAAGCCATGCAGACGCAGCAATATCCAAACAGAGAACAGAAAGAACTGGTATCTACAAACCAGATCAGTGCATTCTTCCCTAAAAGAGGTGATACAATACATACAGTTCCCACCAGTATTGTCGCTGCCCACGGTGTCTTGTATTTAGAATGTACCTGTCCAAAAATCCTTGGAAGCATTTTATATCTTCCCATGGAAAAAATCAGTCTTGTGGCACCCATGAAAAAACCGTTCCAGGAAGTCAGTATTCCCAAAATTCCTCCCAGGATTAAAATGCTTCCAAAGGTAGAGTCCTGATAAGCATAAGAAATCACATCTGCTGCAGGAATAATTCCGGACATACGGATTTCAACAGGTGCAGACAGTGAAAGCCCTACAATTATAACCATATACCAGATTACACTGAACATGATGCAGACCATCACCATTTTGCCAATGCCTCTTGGCGGTATATTCATTTCTTCTGCGGACTGGGGGATAACATCAAATCCGATAAGCATCGACGGAATCATTAAAAATACATAAAGGAACCCATCTATTGAGTGAAAACTTTCCCCGATATTTTTGATACTGCCAAACCCAATCCCGCCGAATAAAAGCAGCAGTGCCACTAAAATAACAGCTGCTGTAGCCATAACTTGAAATAAAACTGCCGGCCTGCTGGCAAAAAGGTTTAGAAGCAGCATAACAACAGCTCCCAGCATGCCGACAAAGGCCCAGGAAAAATATACAGTATAGCCTGCAATATCCCAAAGAGGAAAAAAATTTCCCAAAGGTAAAATAGAATCCAGTGCAGTTGCAAGTGCAATTCCTTCCCAAGCAGCAACGCCCAGATAAGCAAATGTCATGATCCATCCGACGAGCCATGACGCTTTTTCGCCCATCGCCCGATATACATATGCCACTTCTCCCCCTGCCAGGGGCAGTGCAGAAGTCAGTTCTCCATATGCGGCGCCTACTCCCATGATAATAAGCGCGCCTGTCAGAAATGCAATAATCGTCCCCCAAAAACCTGCCTGTGTCAGCCAGGTGGTCGCCAGCATAACCCAGCTCCATCCTACCATGGTGCCGAATCCGATTGCCAGCACATCTGTTCTTCCCAATACCCTGCTTAAACTGTTTCGATTCTGGTCCATTGGAGCCCCTTTCCATAAAATAAGGCAGCAGAGCAAATGCCCTACTGCCTTATTATACTGGATTTTCTTCACTTTTGGAAGGATTACACAAAATACATTGTATAATTTAGAATCTTTTGTATTTATCTCCAAACATTTGAAATTCTACCTGCTGTTCAGTTACTTTTCCGTTTTCCCCTACCTTGTTGAGAATAAACAGTACGATTCCCAGAACAATCCAGCCTCCAACGATGCACCATTCAATCGGTTTCAGAGGAGATGGACTGTAGATTGGCAGATACAGGGAAATCATAAATAATGCAACGCCTACTGCAAGGATACCAACCAGAGTGCCTGCTGTCTGCACTTTGAACGGTCTTTCCAGAGTCGGCTCCTTTTTCCTCAGAATCAGGTAAGATAAAGATACCATGAAGTATGCTACTACAGTTCCGAATGCCGCAGCATTTACGAACCAGCTCAGTGCGCTCTTTCCAAGCAGTGGTGACAGAATTGTAATCACACCTACCAGAAGGATCGCTGCTGTCGGAGAACCATATTTTGGATGTACTTTTGCGAAAACTCTTGGAAGCATGTGTGCTCTTGCCATAGAGAAGATAACTCTGGAAGCGCCTACGATAAATCCATTCCAAGAAGTCAGAATACCACACATTGCAGCAATAATCATGATTTTACCGAATACCGGATTTCCCATTGCATAAGCCCATGCATTTGCTACCGGTACGCAGTCAGGGTCAGCATTATAACCTGCCAGTACATCTCCCGGTGTGGAAAGTGCTGTGGCAACGATCATAATGATATACCAGGTTGCAGCCATAACAATGGCAATGATCATTACTTTACCGATTTTTCCAAGGGGAATATTCATTTCTTCCGCCGCCTGCGGAATAACGTCAAATCCTACGAACATTGCAGGTACTGCCAGTACAACTGCTACAAATCCTGTTCCATCTGTGAACAGAGGCTCCATATTGTCTAAAGTCCCTGTTGCAGTACTGCTTACGAAAAATGCGATACCGCCGATGGCCATAGCAACTGTTGCTGTAGTCTGGAAAATAGCAGAAGCTTTTGCACCTTTGTAATTTAAGATAGTCATGATTACAGCGCCCACACAGCCGATGAGCAAGAACATTCCAGTAACCTCAGAACCCTGCAGTTCATATAGTACCCCCAGCTCCGGAAGCAATCCTTTAAATAAGAAGCCCAGTGCATTAGAAAGTGCAGGACCTTCCCAAGCAGCTACTCCGATATAAGCCAGTGTAATCATCCATCCTGTAAACCAGGAAGCATTGTATCCCATAGCTCTGTATGCGAATACCAGCTCTCCTCCGGCTAACGGCAGCATTGGCGTAAGTTCTGCGTATGTAAGACCTACAAACATTGCCATGAATCCGCCTAACAGAAAGGCCAGTATCGCACCTACTGTTCCGCCGTTTCCTACCCAGGAACCTGCCAGCATAATCCAGCCCCATCCAATCATAGTACCAAATGCCAATGCCAGCACGTCTTTCATGT
>CAUWJW010000064.1:0-11733 GCA_963558985.1 uncultured Clostridia bacterium
TTCAAGTGAGTATTTTTTTTATGATTTCAAGGTACGGACTATTTACCGTTTACCTGTTTTCAATGCAATAATGGATATTACCAGCGACGCAGCGCTGATGCACATGCTTGCGATCCTTATTATCATTTCCATTGCACGTTCGAAAGATGGATGTTATAATTGAATCGCCCCGAAGGGCGGGGAAGATTTATTTCTTCCCTTTTCGTTCTTCCTTGATGACCTTGAGCGCTATCAGCGATGCTGTCAGGCTTGCAACTGATGTCGCCAGGTTCATCAAGGTTTTTATTATTTCCATCTTTCTTTTCACCTCCTTCCTATATTTTGTTTCTTCTCAAATTGCCTCTGCGATGTCCGCCTGTGTCATTCCGTCAATGTACCTCATCCCTGTTTGAGAGTAGTGTAATCTCATATGGCAGCAGCACTTACTGGAAAAGCTGGTTTGAGCGCAGTCAAACCTTTACGAATGGCTGCAGGTGAAGGTTCCGAAACGGGAACCGGCATTCCGGAAGTTTCAAGGGCACGCTTTCGGATTTTCTTCAACCAGTAGTAATAGCTTTTATCACTGACATCATTGGCTTCGCACCACGCTTTAACGGTCATGCCACTGGACTGGCATTCATCAATAAGTTTCTGCCAGTGGCGGAAACGGATTTCAGATTTAGCTAAAGTGATTTCATCCATAACGGGAACCTCCTAAAGAAAGAAATTAGACTCCCAATTACTTGAAAAAGTCTAATTCTAAATTACTCTAATGAAGTTATTATCCCACTTAGGGGACAAGGATGAAAGGCACCTTTTTATTTAGCGCTTACCTACAAGCACCCTTAAATTAGGTGTTTATCCATAATGTTAGGCATACTAGGAAAAGAACTAAAAAAATAATAAAATACACAAAAACCGCTGGCAACAGAACTTACAAATTCTGTAATCGGCGGTTTTAATCTGGTGGAGAATACGGGGCTCGAACCCGTGACCTCTTGACTGCCAGTCAAACGCGCTCCCAGCTGCGCTAATTCCCCACGCTATGCCACATATTTTACTATGCAACAGAAAAGAAGTCAATTAAAAAATCAGAAAACTGCGCTTTTTTACGATAAAAATAGAGCAGTGCCTTGTATTTATGCAAAAAATTTAGTAAGATAAAAAATAGAGACAAGTCATAAATAAGATGATATAATCAAATTTGATTAACCTGCTTTCAAAAATATAAAGAAACAGGTTAAAATCTATAACTGAAAATCAGAAAGAGGCTAGGTATGGATAGAAACGAAATCGCAAAAAAAAGAAAAGAAGAAGTCGTAAAGCTGCTTCAGAATATGAACATAAAGCAAGGTGTTGCAGACGGATTTGCACGAGAAGACGTGTATGGATACATGCAGGATCTCTGTAACCTTTACGAAGCCCATATTGCGCAGATGGAACAGTCCTTTGATGCAGAGCGGGCAGGCGTCCAGAAGCAGATTGCCACAGAAAAGCAGGCAATGGAACAGCGCATCGCAGAAGTGAAGAAGGAAGCAGAACAGGAATCCGAAATCAAAGTTCGTGAAATCCAGCAGAAGCTGCAGAAATACGAAGCAAATAACGATGTGTACATTAACATGATGATGGAAGCAAAGAAGAGCAGCAATGAAATCGTTTCCAGGGCAAGAGCCGAAGTCTCCCAGATGCTGGAAGAAGGCAAAGAAAAACTAGCCGAATCTGAGAAAAAACAGGAAGAAGAAAGAATGCAGCTGCAGGCAGAAAAAGTGAAAGTACAGACCGAACTGCAGCAGGCAAGAGAAGATTTTGAAAAAGAACAGCAGAGTGCGCAAAGCCGCTTTGACATGGAAATGAAGACCATCCGTGAAAAAGTGGAAGCAGATAAAACAGAAACAGAGATTCTGCTGAAGGCACAGAAAGAACAGGCAGAAGAAGAAATTCAGCTGGAAAAGGCCAAATCCCAGATGCAGATTGAAGCTGCATGGAGTGAAGCTGAAAAGCAGATTAACGAAAAGAGAGCGCAGGTTAATGCAGAACTGGAAGCCGAACAGCGGAGGATCAGAACTCAGCTGGAAAGTGAACAGAAACGAATTGCCGAACAGCTGGAAGCAAGACAGGAAAAAGTCAATGCAGAATTGGAAACAAAAGAACGCAAAATAAATACAGAGCTGGAGGATAAGCAGCAGAAGATAAGTGCACAACTGGAAGCCGAGCAGAAGCGTGTTCGAGAAGAGCTGGAGGCAGAACAGAAGAAAGTAAGAGAAGAACTGGCCGCAGAACGGAAAATGACCAAGGATGAACTGGAGTCTGAGAAAAACAAGGTAAATGCCGAACTTCGGGCAAGAGAAGAACGTGTAAATCATGAGCTGGAACGCAAGCAGAAACGCGTCAAAACAGAGCTGGAGGCAGAACAGAAAGCCGTCCGCAAAGAAGTAGAAGATGCACGTTCTAAGAGTCAGGCTGAAGTAAAAGCTGTACAGGAAACACTGGCGAAAAATGTACAGCAGGCAAGAGAAAGCTTTAATGCAGAAGTACAGAATATGCGTTCCAATCTGGAAATCGAAATGCAGAATGAAAAATCCATGGCTCGTGCGGAAATTAACCGTATGAAAGCAGATATGGAAGAACAGAAACGGGCGCTTGAAACAAAACTGGAACAGGAAAGACGTAACCTGGAAATTGAAGAAAAGAAACTGCAGCAGCAGAAATATAAATACAGTACATATATTGAAAAAATTGAGGGAGAATTCAACAAGGTAAAAGATGATATCGGCAGCGTAAGTGAAGCCCTTGAAGGAATCAGAAGCAAACTGTATTTCCAGGGGAATGAAGATCTGGACAGTGCAGGTTTTCAGGTAGGTACGGATGAATAATAATGAACTGAATGTATTTGAAATACTGAAACAGACAGATTCACAGACAGAAAAACGTAAAACCGGAAACAAGAATGAGGAACGGGATTCAGAGAGCGAATTTTGGAAAAAAAGCGGTCAGGAGCAAAATGCTCCTGACCCGTTTTTTCAAGAAGCTTTGCAGCAGGCCATTGCGCCGCAGGCGGAAGAACTTCAAAAACGAAAAATAAAAGGAACTCTTGCAAAGGCTTTAAAAAAATGGAAAAAAGCCTGGATTGGAGAAGTTGCGATTATCGTTGCGGTTTTTTTGTTCTTTGCAATTTTTGTTGTAAACATATCTCAAGTATCAGGCAGTTCCATGACCCCAAACTTTTATCCCGGAGACCGGGTTCTGATTCTTCGCCCGGGAAAATGGAATATCGAGCGGGGAGATGTCATTGTTTTTAAGACAGAAGATGGAGAAAAATTAATGAAAAGGGTGGTGGCGCAAGAGGGAGATACCGTGGATATCAGCAGTACAAAAGGAGGCCTTTATGTAAACGGAAAAGAAGTGAAGGAAGAAGGCATCTATACCACAACATCAGTAACAGACCGGGAGGTGACTTATCCGGTAACTGTAGAGGAAAACTGCTGCTTTGTACTGGGGGACAACAGGACAGAGTCCAAAGATTCTAGAAACAGAGAAATCGGACAGATTGAGAAAAAAGATATTATAGGCAAAGTAATCTTTAACTTTAGAGGTGTTTAGGAGTACGATATGGAAGCATTGAAACAGAAAATACTGTCAGAAGGACAGGCTATTGGCACAGAAGTAGTAAAAGTAGACGGATTTTTAAATCACAGAATCGATGTAAAATTTATGGATTCCCTTGGAAGAGAGTTCAGAAAGCGGTTTTCCGACATTAAGGCAGACAAAATTCTTACTGTAGAAGCCAGCGGAATTGCGATTGCCTGTATGACAGCTCCTTATTTTGACTACCCTCCGGTAGTATTTGCCAAAAAAACACAGCCTAATACGATGACAGATGAATTTTACGGAGCAGAAGCAAAATCTTTTACAAAAGGTACCGTATCTGTCATAAGAGTTGCGAAAAAATATCTGAATCCGGGGGACAGAGTACTCATTCTGGATGATTTTCTGGCACATGGAGAAGCGTCCATGGCAATGACAAACCTGGTAGAACAAGCAGGGGCACATGTAGAGGGAATCGGTGCTGTAATTGAAAAAGGATTTCAGGGCGGCGGAGAAAAACTGAAAAAGGCCGGATATCGCCTGGAGTCTCTGGCAGTGATAGAGAAAATTGTTGACGGAAAAATTACTTTTTTGTAAAAGTTTGCAGTTTTAGACTTTACAACCTGTTCCAATACTGGATATAATAAAGATATATCTTATTTTAATTACTTATATAAGCAAAGGAGAAAAAACATGAAAAAAGTAGTGGCGGTATTGCTGGCGCTGATTATGGTATTCAGCCTGGCGGCCTGCGGCGGCAGTGAAGAAGAAAAAGCTGATCCTAATGCAGTAAAGGTAGGCTGTATTTTCATCGGATCCATCAATGACGGCGGATTTTCTGAATGTATGAATGTAGGTTTGGAAAAAGCAGCCAAAGAAAACGGGATGGTACTGGTAAAGAAGGAGAACGTAAGTGATTCCGACAAACAGGCATCCAGAGATGCGGCAACAAACCTGATTGACCAGGGCTGCAAGGTAATCGTAGGATGTTCCTTCGGATACGGCGAGCCTATGAAAGAACTGGCTGATTCCGGAGATTATGATGACGTTACTTTCCTTCACTTCTCAGGAAACCTGCAGAACAAGACAAACATGGAGAACTTCTTCGGTTCTATGGAAGAAGCGAGATATCTGTCCGGAATGGCTGCAGCTGCTACAAGCAAGACAAATGTTCTCGGTTATGTAGCTGCATACCCGTACACAGAAGTTCAGATCGGAATCAATGCCTTCACTCTGGGTGCACAGGCAGTAAATCCGGATGTGGAAGTAAAAGTTGTTTATATCAATACATGGGGCGATGCTGAAATCGAAAAGGCAGCAGCAGAGCAGCTGATCAGTGCAGGATGCGATGTGCTGACTTACCATGCAGACTCCACAGCAACTCAGCTGGCAGCAAAAGAAGCAGGAATCTGGACTACAGGCTGGAACTACAACAACAATGTTGCAGGTGACAGCTACCTGACAGCTCCGTACTGGGATATGTCTGCATACTTTACACCGACATTCAAAGCAATTCTGGATGGAACTTTCAAGCCGACAGGAACAGAACCGTTCAGCAGCTACGGTTCTATGAAGAGTGGATTAATCTGCCTGGATGAACTGGGACCTGCAGTTCCGGAAGATGCAAAGAAAGAAATCGCAAAGGTGCAGGAACAGATGAAAGCGGGTGAATTCAAAGTATTCTCCGATGAAATCAAGTACAATAACGGCAAGACTCTGTGCAAAAAAGGACAGACTCTGACAGATAAAGAAGTTTGGAGCATCAGCGGCGAAGTAGAAGGCGTTACAGCCACTTCAAACGAAAAATAAAAGTCGTGCAATTGCATAAAAATAGAATTGGGGGGAACCGTCAGGTCCCCCTTCTGTTTTTTCTTATGTTTTGGAGGAGTATCGTGCAGCAAGAACTGGCAATTGAAATGAAAAATATCAGCAAATCCTTTGGCGCACTCAAGGCGAACGACAATATCAATCTGTCGGTTCGCCGCGGAGAAGTCCATGCTTTGCTGGGAGAAAACGGCGCAGGAAAATCTACATTGATGAACATGCTGTCCGGCATTTATACACCTGATACAGGAAGCATTCAGATTGAAGGCAGAGATGTACATTTTTCCTCGCCAAAAGATTCCATTAAAATGGGGATCGGAATGATCCATCAGCATTTTAAACTGGTAGATGTTATGACTGCCAAAGAGAATATTATCATAGGACAGCCATCCAGCCTGTTTGTTCATGGGAAGGCCTTATCAAAAAAAGTAAAAGAGCTTTCTGACCGGTATGGCCTGGATATTGATCCGGATAAAAAGGTCTACGAAATGTCTGTAGGGGAGAAGCAGACGCTGGAGATCGTTAAGGTTTTGTACCGCGGCGCAAAGATTCTTATCATGGATGAGCCGACAGCAGTACTGACCCCGCAGGAAATAAAAAAGCTGTTTCGGGTCATACGCAATATGAAAGAGCAGGGATGCTCGGTTATTATCATTACCCACAAACTCAATGAGGTAATGGAAATCTCCGACCGCGTGACCGTGCTTCGAAAGGGACAGTCGATTGAGACCGTTGTAACAAAAGATGTAGAAGTTTCCAGCCTCATTGAAATGATGGTAGGAAAAAAAGTGGATTTGTCCATTGAAAAGAAAAGCTTTAAGGAAAAGACGCCGTTGCTTGTCCTGGATGAAGTAACAGTCCTGGACAGTGAAGGCAAGAATGCCCTTTCTGGTGTGAGCTTTACCTTAAACTCCCATGAAATTATAGGAGTGGCAGGGGTGGCAAACAGCGGACAGAAGGAATTGTGCGAAGTAATTGCAGGACTGGTAAAGGCGCAGAAAGGACGAATCTATTTTGACGGAGATAACTTAGTGGGCAAGTCGCCTCGTGATATTATTCGTCTTGGCATCCGTATGGGATTTATTCCTGAAGACCGGCTGGGTATGGGACTTGTAGGTTCCATGGATATTGTTCACAACCTGATTCTGAAGGACTACCAGAATCAGCCGGGTATTCTGCTTCAGAGAGGGCCCTGCGTGGAAAAGGCAAACAAAATTGTAAAGGATCTGGATATTAAAACACCGAATATCCATACACCGGTTAAAAAACTTTCCGGAGGAAATGTGCAGAAGGTGCTTTTGGGAAGAGAGATAGACTCGGCTCCAAAAGTGCTGATTACCGCATATGCTGTGCGGGGTCTTGATATCGGCGCTTCTTATAAAATATACGACCTTTTAAATGAGCAGAAGGAAAAAGGCGTCGGCGTTCTGTTTGTGGGTGAAGATCTGGACGTTTTAATGGATCTTTGCGACAAAGTTCTGGTACTGTGCCACGGCGAAGTGACTGGGATTGTAGAACCGGCAAAAGTGACAAAAGAAGATATCGGACTGCTGATGACAGGAAAACAGGAAGGGGAGGTGTCAGACTAATGGATTTTATACGAATAACAAAGCGTGATGACCTGCCCGGGAAAAAAGAAGTAATCATAACGATTTTTGCCGTTTTACTGTCAATCGTATTTGCAGGTATCATACTGATGGTGTTTGGACTGAATCCGCTGAACATTTTTAAAGAAATCATTTTGGGTTCTGTAGGTACAGGCCTTAGAATCAAGCAGACAATCATCAAAGCAATTCCGCTTATTATTGCTTCTATGGGGATTATTGTAGCCTTTAAAATGAAGTTTTGGAATATCGGAGCAGAAGGCCAGAGTACTATGGGGGCACTGGGCGCAAGCTGGGTCGCTCTTAAGTTGAGTGAAAATCTGCCGCAGCCGATCATGCTGCTTCTGATGATCGTCAGTGCAGCTGTCTGCGGAGGAATCTGGGCGTTTATTCCTGCTTTTTTCAAGGCGAAGATGGGGACAAACGAAACGATTTTCACGCTGATGATGAATTATGTTGCGATTAAATTTGTAACATACCTGCAGTATGGACCATGGATGGATCCGGCTGCAAACGGGTTTCCGCGAATTGCAAACTTTTCACCTAACGGAGTACTTCCTTCTATTGGAGGTATTCATATCGGCTGGATCTTTGCGCTGGCCATTGCGGCATTTGTGTATTTTCTGATTAACCATACGAAAGTGGGATATGAGATCGCAGTTGTAGGTGAAAGTGTAGAAACTGCAAGATATGCAGGAATGAACATCAGTAAAGTAATTATTATTGCCATGCTTATTTCCGGCGGTCTCTGCGGCATTGTGGGAATGGTGCAGGCCTCAGCCATCGAAAAAACCCTTGTAGCCGGAATTGCAAACAACTATGGATTTACTGCGATTATTACGGCATGGCTGGCCAAGCTGAATCCGGCAACCACGCTGATTGTATGCGTTGTATTTGCCATGCTGATTCAGGGCGGTGAATACATTCAGATTGCACTGGGAATCCCCAGCGCAGTTTCGGATATCGTACAGGGACTGATTTTGTTCTTTGTCCTGGGAAGCGAATTTTTCATGCGGTATAAGGTGCGTTTTGGAAAAGCGTCAGAAAAGGAGGTGGCTTAATCATGGTGGAATTTTTAGCAGCCTGCGTAGTTGCAGGAACACCCCTTGTTTTTGCCACTGTAGGGGAACTGATTACTGAAAAAACAGGAAATATGAACCTGGGTGTAGAAGGCATGATGCTTATGGGGGCAGTTATGGGTTTTTCTGCCGGACTGACTACAGCAAACCCTGCATTTGCACTCCTGGCAGCGGCTCTTGCCGGAGCCGGCGGAGCATTGATTTACGCCTTTGTAACTGTTACGCTAAAAGCCAACCAGGTGGTAACAGGACTGACACTTACTATTTTCGGAACCGGATTTGCCCAGTTTGTGGGAGAACCGCTTCTGGGCTCTATGGCACCCTCAGAAATTACAGCATTTTTCACCAAGATGCCGATTCCTGTTCTTGGAGACATTCCGGTAATCGGACCGATTTTTTTCCAGCAGGATGTGTTCGTATATCTGAGCTATCTGGTCTGTGCGCTGGCAGCGGTATATCTGTATAAGACGCGTATGGGGATGAACCTGAAAGCGCTTGGAGAAAATACAGCTGCAGCAGATGCTTCCGGCATCAATATCAACCTGTATAAATATATCCATATCCTTATTGGAGGAGCTCTTTGCGGACTGGGAGGAGCCTACCTGTCTCTGGTGCGTATTCCAATCTGGCAGGAAGACGTAGTTAACGGGCGAGGATGGATTGCAGTAGCCCTGGTTATTTTCGTCGCATGGAACCCTATCAAAGGATTTTTTGGCGGAGCACTTTTCGGCGGGCTGAGTATTGCAGGACTGAAGCTGCAGGCAATGGGATTCGGAGTGTCCCAGTACCTGGTGGACATGATTCCTTATATTGCCACGATTCTGATTGTTATTATAAGTACACATAAAAAACGGAGAGAAAGCCAGCCTCCGGGAGATTTAGGAAATAATTATTTCAGAGAAGAACGATAGAATAAAACTTAAAAATACCTGCTTGCAGCAAAGGAACTGTACAAGAACCTGGAGAAAAGCTGCGGCAGGTTTTTTGATGCAGGAAAAGGGATTTAGAATAATCAGAAATGTGTCTTGACACCTGTAAAGAAATATGTAATAGTAGAATTAGTATGTTTTACAGAGTAGTTGAGGAGAAAGACAATGACTGAAACAGCGAAAAAAATTAAACAATTGAAAGAGGAAAAAGATGTACTGATTTTAGCACATTATTATGTAGATGAAGAGGTTCAGAAGATCGCCGATTGTGTAGGCGATTCTTACTACCTGAGTGAAAAGGCGGTGGAGGCAAAAGAACAGGCAATTCTTTTCTGCGGCGTATCCTTTATGGGAGAAAGTGCAAAGATCCTGAACAAAGATAAGCTGGTACTCATGCCGGATCCGGAGGCGGACTGCCCGATGGCGCATATGGCGCAGGCAGAGAAGATCCGGAGAGTAAGAGAAGAATATGAGGATCTGGCGGTGGTATGCTACATCAACTCTACAGCAGAGCTAAAACGTCATGCCGATGTATGCGTAACCTCATCCAATGCGATGAAGATTGTAAGTTCTCTGCCGAATAAAAATATCCTGTTCATCCCTGATGAAAATCTGGGAAGATATATAGCTTCAAAACTTCAGGAAAAGAACTTTATCTTCAATGACGGATACTGTTATGTGCATAAGGAAATAACCCGAGATGACGTGCTGCAGGCCAAGAAAAAATGGCCGGATGCACAGGTTCTGGCACATCCGGAGTGTACCATGGCGGTTCTGGAAGAAGCAGATTATGTGGGCAGTACATCCGGGATTATTGCAAAAGCAGGCGAGAGCGATGCCAGAGAATTCATTATTTGCACAGAGACAGGGGTATTTTATGAACTTCAGAAAAATAACCCGGACAAAGTTTTTCATGCAGCAAAAGAAGAACAGATCTGCAGCGGTATGAAGCGAATCACTCTGGAGAAGGTGCTCAGCACCCTTGAAAAAATGGATCAGCAGGTGGAAATGTCAGAAAGTGTCCGTACTGAGGCACAGCGCCCGCTGACCAGAATGCTGGAACTGGCAAAGTAAAAGTGGAAATGATAGAATCAGACAGATGATAATTCAATGACAGGAGATCATGATGAATAGAAAATATGATGTGATCATTGTAGGAACCGGCGCAGCAGGTATGTTTGCAGCACTGGAACTTCCCGAAGACTTAAAAATTCTGATGATCACAAAAGATAAGACGGAAAACAGCAACTCTTATTTGGCACAGGGCGGGATATGCACATTAAAGGATCCCAGTGATTACGACGCCTTCTTTGAAGACACCCTTCGGGCAGGACGATATGAAAACGACCGTGACTCTGTGCGCTGCATGATCGAAGGAGCAGAAACGGTAAACCGTACGCTGCTTTCCTATGGAGTTGATTTCGACCGGGGAGAAGATGGGGAATTTGATTATACAAGAGAAGGCGCGCACAGCGGGTACCGGATTCTCCATCACAAAGACATAACGGGCAAAGAAATTACAAGTAAGCTTATTGAGGAGGCTCGGACAAGAGACAATATTGAGATTGAAGAATATACCGTCATGATGGATCTGATAATGGAACAGAACAGATGCATCGGAATTGTTGTAAAAGATTCCGGCGGAAGGCTCTCACAGATTATGGGCAAAGCCGTTATTTTAGCTACAGGCGGAATCGGAGGACTTTTTGAACACTCCACAAATTTTCGTCATATCACAGGAGACAGTTTTGCCATGGCAGCCAGACATGGGATTAAACTGAAAAACCTCAACTACATACAGATTCATCCCACTGTGCTGTATTCAAGCAAACCGGGAAGAGGCTTTCTGATTTCCGAATCTGTGAGAGGAGAAGGCGCAATTCTGATTAACAGTAAGGGCGAACGGTTTGTAGACGAACTCCTTCCAAGAGATGTGGTTTCCACAGCTATCAGGGAAGAAATGCACAAGACCAGGAGCAAATGCGTATACCTTTCTCTGGAAGGAAAGCCGGAAGAATGGATTCGCAGCCGTTTTCCGAATATTTATAAGAAATGCCTGGAAGAGGGATATGATTTATGCAAAGAACCAATTCCTATTACACCGGCGCAGCACTATCTGATGGGCGGAATCGAAACCAATATAGATGGAGAAACCTCAGCCCGGAACCTTTATGCTGTAGGAGAAACCGGATGCAACGGCGTTCATGGCGCCAACCGGCTGGCGAGCAATTCTCTGCTGGAAGGGCTGGTATTTGGAAAAAGGGCTGCAGAAAAAATCAGAGAAACCATCGGCATGATTTCTTATAGTGATAAAAAGGTCAGCCTGGAGACGTACGAACATGAAGAAGCCTGGAAAGAAGAAAACATGAAGCTGATAATGAATGAAATAAAAAGAAGGGACAGGAAATTTTATGATCAATGGTGTCACAATAAAAATCAATATTGATAAATACCTTCTCAGTGCGCTGCAGGAAGACATTACAGGCGAGGATGTGACGACCAATGCAGTGATGCCGGAAGCAAAAGACGGCATTGCAGAGCTGATCTGCAAGCAGGATGGGATTATCTGCGGTCTGGAAGTGTTTGAAAGAGTATTTCATCTCTTAGACGAAAAGGTACTGTTTAAATGTCAGGTTAAAGATGGGGACCCTGTGAAAAAAGGCGATCTCATAGGTGTTCTTGCAGGTGATATCAGAGCGATTCTGTCAGGAGAGCGGACAGCGCTCAATTACC
>CAUWJW010000065.1:0-11660 GCA_963558985.1 uncultured Clostridia bacterium
CACAATCTTCATTAACTGCAAGAGTATTAAATCCATACGAAAAAGTCCAGTTTTTTCCTGACAGTGGGGTTTTCCAGGTTTTTTTAAAGTTACTTTCCCCTGACACCTTTTTGCTCACTAATTGTGTCATATGCCAGCTGGCAGCCTTCGATTCTACCGGTGTGCAAATTACTGCAGTAATCAGCACTAATACTATTGATATAATACTTAATATCCGTTTTTTATTTATTGTTATCATATGTGATTCTCCTTCCTAAGTTCGACTACGCATTCTCAATTATCCTGCACATGTTTTAACGCTTTTATTATTTTCTCTGGCAAATTAACCCTAGTGCTACCATCATCCCACTGCTGCCCACTGCCATAATGATACAAAGAGCAACTTCCTGAGAAAATCCCATCAGTATCACAGAAGCCGCAAGCTCAGTCAACAGGATCACTCTAGCCTTCAGGCGAAACACCCGCCATTCCTTCACGTTTAACGGCTTGTTCACACTTTCAACCGGCGCTTTCACAAAGATCACCGCCGCTGACACCGCCAGAATAATCAGCTCTGCAATGACAGAAAACGAAACATATTTTAACATCAACAATACACCACTGATCAGCAGCACCGACAGACCATAGCACCTCGCCTGTGTCTTTGCATGATACCCGCCTGCATAGCTTCGCAATGGGATATATGCTGCAGAAAACAGTAAGCTTTCCTGCAGCATCCCAAGTACAGCTCCGATTATTACAGCCGTTGCAATGTTAGCAAGAAAAAGGTACAGGCCGTTAATGCCAAACCGATATAAATCTCTTTCAGATTCGTCAATAATTCCTTTTCTGATTAAAAACTCCAACGAGCTTTCTACTGCCGGGCTGATCATTTTACTTTACTCAGCTTTTTGGCACATTCAGGAACTTCCTCCTGATAAATGTAATGCCTGCAGGTTGAATTTACGTTATAAGATGCTGATGCCAATGCTGCCTTCGCAAATAAGATTCCGATTTTTTCTAATAATTTTTCCATTTGTTTACCTCATTTCTACTTCTTTAGTATTCCATTTTTTTCGCATACGAAAATCATGGCTCCATTATACAAAATTTTTCCCCTTTTTTTCGTTCATGTACAAATCAGAGGTTTTCATGTACAAATTCGTAAAAAGTACGTTTCAAAATAGTAAATTTCTCCAGTTAAGCGCAGGGGCACCGGATTTGATTGTAAAATATTGGAATGTTAAAAAAGTATGTTCCATATTTCTTGATTTTGGGCTGTCGCACCCCATAAAAACCAGGTGCGAACCATAATCTCTCCCAATATACGTAACTAATTTGCTCTATATGAAACAATACATACAGCAAATTTGCGGTTAAACATTTCTAACCACCTGAAAACAAGCTTTTTTTATGTTCCGGAAAATCCAAACTACCTGTTTTGGAACAAGCTACACTAATCTTTCATCCAGGTTTTCCCTCTATCCACAAAAAAGGCAGGCTGCTTTCCTTTTACCGGAACAAATCCTGCCTGATGTTTCATATTTTCTTTTTTAATTTACCTGATCGCACAATAATCTCATTTCTGTTCCAGCAGCATCTGCGCTCGCTTTTGGATCAGCTTCTCAATAACGTTCAGACGTTTGTCCGGAAGATTATATCTTGAATGTTTCCTGAACTTGAAGTTCATTAAATGCCGCAGTCCTTCACGATGCTTTGGCGTCAGAACAGCTTTTGCAGTTCCTATAAAATCATCATATACACACGGCAGAAGTGTTTCTGCGTATGCAGAAAGGTTTTCGACTGATTCTAAATCATCGCGTCCTGCATAGTTGAACAGCGCATTTCCGTGGTCAAATAATGGAGGCGGAGCTGCAATCTGATTTGTCCTATTATCAATAAGATTTCCTGTTCTCCCTGATGATTACTCAATGTCCTTTCCCAAGCAGGATCTCATCAATGGCCCGGTCTGCCGCATGGCCGTCATATTCACCGAAATTTTCCTTCACAAAAGCCTCAATCTTTTCGGCTTCATAATCCTCTGTTTCCAGCGCCTGCATCAGCTCATCAAAGGTATCACACACCTTCCCCGGCGCATGGCTCTTCACATCCCGGTGCACACCTCTTGTCAGCTCATAAAATGCCCGGTCATACGTATAGAACAGCACCGGCTTTTTCAGCAGCGCATACTCATAATAATTCGATGAATAATCCGTTACCAGCACATAGGTAATGTAGTACAGATCATTAATATTGGGGTATGAAGCAAAATCAAAGATCCTGTCCTGATACGCCTTTGGAATCTGAATCGGCTCCCTTACAAATGGATGCATCTTAATCAGAAATCTCCACTCATCTCCGCAGAAATCATAGAGCCGTTTCAGATCCAGCATATTGTAATCATAGTAAGCATCCTTCTGCCCTGTTCCACGGAAAGTCGGCGCAAACAAAACCACCTTTTTTCCTTCCAGAGCAGGATATTCCCTGTAAAACGCTTCTTTAAACGATGCAATTTTTTCCCCGTCCAGGAAGTCATCCAGCCTTGCCATCCCGGTAGGCAAAAACGCCTTCTTCTCAATGCCGAACACTTCCTCATACACCTTAATGAGATTTTTGGATCCCGTCAGCACATAGTCATACTTCTTATGACAGGATTCAGATGGAAAAGGAGAACCTTCCTTTCCAAACCGGCTGTATCCCACAGATTTAAAACCCTCACCCGCATGCCACACCTGGATCAGCTTGGTCTTCGGATGCAGCTTAAAAAATCCGAAAATCGGTGCATAGTCATCAATAAAAATATAATCCTGCTTTGCAATCAGAAACACGGTTTTTACCCAGCTTGCAATACTGGAGTTGTTCCCCACCGCCTTTCTGCAGGTGCAAGAAATGCGGAACTGCCTGTCCAGCTCCCGTTCTTTCATCCGATCATAAATATATTTAAGATTTCCCCAGAGATAATCTTTTGTTTCCGTCATAAACAGGACATTTGTTCCCTTTTTGGGCATTACCCTGGAGAAAAATCCGTAAAAGAGCCGGATCATCCGAATTACCGTAAACATGCTCAGGCGGCTCAGTTTCCCTTTCGCCGTAAAGGCTTCCTGAATGTACTTACGCTTTTTCCACTTCTTGTTAACAATCATAAAGTAGCTGTTGAAATACAGCTCCAGGTCTTCCCCCGCAAAGTTCTGCAGACTGAAGGACAGGTTATAGGCATACTTTCCTCTTCCGTACTGGAAGATTCTTGACAGATCATCAAGTCTGTATGAAAGTTCCTTTGTCACATGGGTCACTGCCACGCCTTCCCGGATAAATGCACAGATTCTCCACTGCCCGTTATCCAGAAAACTTCTCCCATCGACAGCCGCCGTATTGACAGAAAAGACATATCTTCCATCCTTGCAGGTATCATATTCCAGATTCACCCTTTCCGTAATTTCAAAGCTGTACTCTGCAGATACGGGATCTTTCTCAGCAGCCTCAGGATCCAGCGGCTCTCTGCGGAATTTAGTCAGGGCAAACTGTACTTCCCCCGCATATTCCGTTTCAATGGCAAATTCCAGAAAAATGCGCTCCCACTTCAGTTCTGTTATTGTAAATTCAAGATCTCTGCACCACTCCATGCGTTCCTCCCATATATCACTTCCAGCCTTCCCATTGCTTGTATACAATAGACTTGCCAACTCAAATATAAATCATAACCAGTATACTACATTGTTCCCTGAAAATCCAAAAATTTGTTTCTTTTTTTTTAGTTAGTGGATTTGTAGAATCGTAAATGGTAGACCACGCATGTGGTTTACCATTTACCCATTGATGCCACCGATTTTGATAAAATCGGTTCTTTTTGTGCGTGCATATAAGTCGACATTTTACCTGAATTAGTAACATGAAATAGAGGCAGCATCAGCCTGCCTCTATCTCTTACAACAAAACGTATATTTTTTCGTATATGTCCACTTCTGCTGCCTGACATTTTTCGTTACAGCCCGACTCGCATTTATCTTTTAGAGGTTCGTGAAAAACGTCGGTGGATTACCATTTATTGATTACATATACGTATATTCCTGTTGTTCTTTGAGTATTCTTTCCCAGTTCCGTTCCTCCCGCAGTATACGCAAAATATGAATTTCTTTTGCCGACTCCTTGATAATGTAAAAAATAAGGATTGGTGGAAAAGGCTTTTTATGAATAGCATACCTTTTATAATAAAATCCTGTCGTTCCAAAAATGCTCCCCAAAGTTTCCAACATACTGAGCTGCTCTTTCATAGCTTTCTGAAATTTATCCGCCTTTTCTACACTGAAATTCCGTTCAATATAATCGGCCATCTCCGCCACATCGTAAATTGCCTCTATCGTCAAGATTACTTTATTTTCTCGCATTTCTCCTAATATTTCTTAACTCTGTAATTTTCTCAAAAGCCTCTTCCAATGGCAACTCCCGTCCCGCTTCCATATCTGCAATCCCCTTGTCAAGCATTTGAAGCAGGGTTCCTTCTTCTTCTCGAAGTTTTTTCAAATTTTCTTTAGTCAATACGATTTCCATAACAACGCCCCCTTTAGATTTCTTCTTAACAGTATTTTACTACATTCTTCCCTGAAAATCCAAAATTTTATTTCTTTTTTTCAACGAGTACTATATAATATTATTTATGTGTATATAACTAATAATAAATAACAAAAGAAGGAGATTGCATCTTATGAATATCGGACTCATTGGAATCAATATGTATTCCAAATATCTTAATTTTGCATGTGTTCTTCACACTTATGCCTTTCAGCAGTTTCTCCTGCAGCATGGAATTGAGAGCACAGTCATTGATTACAAACCTGTTTATTTTGACAACTTCGATATGGTACATCCTGCCGACTATTACCAAAAGCTGTATGAAAAGCGTGCAAGTGCGCCTACTTCCACAAAGGAAGAAAAGAAGAGGCAGCAAGCTGCTATTTCAGAACTTAATGAAAAAATCGAAGCCTGGACTGCGCTGCATAATGAGCGAGAAGTACGTTTTGAAAAATTCCAAACCTTTATTCAGCAGCATTACAGGAAAACAGAAGAAGCATATGACTCTGATCTGCTGGAAATAAAGGATCCCGGATTTGACTGCTATATCTGTGTCACCGATGTCATCTGGGGGCTTCTTCCGACTTATACCTACGACCGCGGCTTTTTTCTGGCCTCAAAATGCATGGAAGGGAAAGAAAAAATTGCCTATGCCGCCAGCAGAGGTGTGCCTCCTTCTCTCACAGAAAACCAGGAAGCACTATTTTTTCATTATCTGCAGGATTTTGACTCCCTGTCAGTACGCGAGCAGAGCCTGCAGCAGTTTGTGGAAAATGGCTCTCACAGAAAGGCAGCTCTTGTCCTCGACCCGGTCCTGCTCCATACAAAGGACTTCTGGCAGAAAATTTCTGTCAAACCAAAAGAAGAAAAGTATCTGGTACTCTACTATGTTATGGAGCGTGCCGCAGATACCATCCGTGCTGCTGTGGAGTATGCCCGCCTCCATGATCTTCTGATTGTTGAGCTGTCGGACCGCCCTGTGAAAGAAGGACGGGTCACGGATCCTGCTGTAAAACATGTGAACAAGTATGATATCGGACCGGAAGAGTGGCTGGGGTACCTGGAGCATGCCGAATGTATCTTTACAAACTCCTTTCACGGCTGCTGCTTTGCTGCATTATTTGAAAAAAAATTCTTCGCAGGAAAAAGAGACGGCGATAAAGTTACCCATATCCTGCAGACTCTGGGACTTGAAGACAGAAGACTCCGGCAGGAACTTTCTCGTTTGAAGCGAAAAATCAACAGCTTAACAAACAAAAGCTACCCGTTTAACGACATTCCCGAAACCATTGATTACGCTGCTGTCTCTGCAAGACTGGACAAAAAACGCAGGGAGTCTGCAGACTTCCTGCTGCAGGCCATACGCGACGGAGAGCAGCGCCTTGCAAAGGGGGAGAAAAAAAGCAAAACCGATTACGAAGCCTTTCGCAGGCAGCTCACTTTTTCCGTTCACTATCACAGCGGGCGCCCGAATACAAGTCACTCTTATGATTTAACTCAACCCGGCTCGCTCCTTCAAAAATTTCCGAGCGGAAACTGTGAGTATTTCAAGAAAGGCAGCCGCTGCAGAAATAACGGTTCCGATACCTTTGAAAAAAATCGGTACACCCTGAAAGGGTACCGCTTCATCGGATGGAAAGTCCGCATCAAAATTGATAACAAGTGGTTCTGGTATATGGATGACGGTACGTTGGGAAGAAAAGAAGATTACGAGTACAATTTTGAAGAAAAGAAAAAGATTTTTCCGGATGAAGGGCAAATTCCCCATATCCCCGTCAACCACATCGCTCTAATCGTTGCCGAAGCTGCCTGGGAAGCAAGCCCATGGAAAAATCTCCGTAAAGTTCTGAATCGAAAAGGTTAATCATTTGGAATACTTGCCGTCCGGCAGTCTTCCATTTTCCTTCATCGCATCCACATAGTACTGATACGCCTCATCCCAGCTTTCATAGCCGTCTTCACCCTGATGTCCCCCTTCAAGGGCATAATTCTCTGCAATGTACGCCGCCACATCATCGGTATACTTATCTGCCCCTATTACATTGGTATGCCGCTTGTCATAAAAATCGGTCTTCCAGTTGAGACCGATTTTTTCAGCCATCTTTTTCGTATTGTAATTCAAAACAGGATAGCCTCTTCCCTCTGCAATCTCCTGGACACGATTCAGCTTTCCCATGGCTTTCTCACTAGTCTCACTGTATGGAGATAATACAAACAGCACCTCTGCATCTAAATCGTCTGCATAGTCCAGTAATTCTATGAGCGCTTCTTCCACAGGAGGATCCAGCTCTGCTGTCTTCTTTGTGTAAGCAGGCTCTTTCTGCGGCCGCTGCCGAAAGGCGATAGTCTTTCCGGAAAAACCTTTTGTCGGTGATGCCTCCTTGTTCAAAAGCAGATCCTCTATCTTCAACACTCCTTCATCCCATTGGTCATGATACTTAACGATTGGAAAATAGTGCGCCATCCGGCCTTTATTCACTTCATTGTCCCCTTCTGCCGCAAATTCTATCCCGCGCTGAATAGTCTGAATCCGGTTAAGTGAAAAATTCATGTTATCCGTTACTCTGCGGATTCCTGCTTCCCCCAGGCCGTCTGCGGTTTTCAGTGCGCCTCGCAGTTCAATGATATACAGCTTCGGATCCTGTGTTTTCTTGATTTCTTCAATCAGGTCAGGCACTAAGGCCACCGGAAGCCCCGCACTGGCCAGTGTCGGGATCGCAAGTCCGTATTCACCGAAAACACGCGGTCCGTTCCAGTAGCGGTATGCTGCACTGGAGCCGATATATACACCATCCAGTTTATCTTCTTCCTCTTCATAAAAACTCTTAAAAATTTCTGAGCTTCCGGTTGGATCATCAATTGTAAATACCTTATTCAAATATCCGAACACCAGTAAACAAATCACCAGAAATATAACCACCCTGCCGCCTTCTTGCTTTGTCATCGCCGCACCTCTATATAGCACCTACGGTTTCTTCCCACATAAAAATATAACGTAAACGAAAACTCTCATCCTTCATCTACGTTATACACACTAAATAATTATATCACTTACCGATTTATGAAAAAACCTGCAAGGCGTGATATTCCTGTGAAGAAAACTTCACGATTCCAGAAACCGCACCGTCCGCATAAGCCCTTCTTTCAAGGAGTATGCCGGCTTCCAGCCCACTTTACGAAGTTTTTCACTGTTTAAAATCCCCAGGGTAAATGGCGCACACCCTGTGTTTTCACTTGGTTTTGGAATGTCAAAAACAAGCTTCAGATTTCTTTCCGGATAAGCCTCTATAAGTGTCTGGGCAAGATCGCGTATGGATACGGTTGATTCTTCCGATGCAATGTTATATACCATATCAGGCGTATTGAGCAGAATATAGAAAATAGCTGCAACTGCATCGCTTACATAAGTGTAAGTGCGGATAGCCGTTCCTTCACTTTTCAGGACAATATCCTGATGATTGACCACATTTTTCAGAAAGTCTGCCTGCACCCGTCCGTCATCAATGGACATTCCCGGTCCAAAGGTATGTGCAAGACGTGCAATCTTTGTATTAAGCCCATACTGCTGACGAAAACTTGCACACATGGTCTCTGCCGCTTTCTTTCCTTCCGGATAGCAGGATCTGGGATCCAGCGGATCTACAAATCCGTAAGTGTCTTCGGTAAAAAATTTCTGTCCTTCATAAGGCTGTCCGTAAATTTCTCTTGAAGAAATGAACAAATAGCCCTTTGCATTGCTTCTCTGCGCAGCCTGCAGTGTGTAATAAGCTCCCAGCGTATTGGCAGCAGCTGTTCCTACAGGATCCTCTCGCATAATTCTCGGACTTGCAGGACTTGCTGTATGGAATACATAGTCAAAAACTGCTTCATGTGCAATCGGCTCTGTTACACTCTGCACAATCACTTCAACTTCATCCCGCAGTTCCTCAGGAAGCTTTTGCGGATTGCGCACCAGTGCATACAGCTTCATGTTAAAGTTCTTCGTATGGTTCAGTTCAGCCAGCGTTCGGAGAATATATCCTCCCAGCATGCCGGATGCTCCTGTAATCAGCACGCTGCAGTCCTTCAGCTTCTCCCACCGGATATCTGATGCTATGATCTGCGCAATATCTTCTTTTAATACACTGTTCATCCTTAGCCTCCTGTTTACTTGTTCAGTTTGCCCGGAACTTCTTTCGCCGCAAAGCCAAAAACCTGTTCCGTCTCTCTATATTGAATCATGGCCCGGAAGGTATATAAGTCTTCCGGAGTCGTCACCTTGATGTTGCCTCTGTTACCTTCTACAATCGCAACGCGCTTCCCCGATTTCTTCATCAGCGTGCAGGTATCGACAATCCCTTCATACTTAGGGTTTGTCTCCCGCATTTTTTTGTGTGCTTCCATAACTTCTCCAAGGTAAAAGCACTGCGGTGCCTGCGCTGTAAAAAGCTCCTTTCTCGGCGGTACTTCGTCTACTTCCATACCGTCTTTGCTTACCACCGGAGTCTCAAAAAGTGCAGTGCATGTAACAGCAGATCCCTTCTCCTTCACGCAGGCCAGATCATCATCAATCAGTTCACTTGTAATGCATGGTCTTACTCCGTCATGAATGAGAACAATAGAGTCCGCCGGATTTTCTTCTGCTGCTGCGGAGAGTGCATGATAAATGGAGTCCTGCCCGGTCGCACCTCCCGGTACGATTTTTGCCACTTTTGTAATAAAAAACCGCTTTGTGTATTTTTCTAATTTTGAAATGTAATCTTCTTTACATGCAATATAGATTTTGTCAATCGCCGGATGTTCTTCAAAGATATCCAAAGTATGAATAATAATGGGTTTTCCATTTACTTCGATAAACTGTTTGGGAAGTCCCGATCCCATTCTGGCTCCGCTTCCCCCCGCAAATATAATTGCAAGATTTGATCCCATAATCAACACTCCTTTTCTGCTGAAAGCTGTTTTTCTCAAGCCTTAATCCCGGCTGCATTATCCGTATATCGTAGCACAAATCAGTTGAAAATACAATAAATATTTGGTATAATCTACAAGATATGAAGGGGGATGACTTTATGAATTTTCTTTTAAAAATCGCAGTACAAATACTCCGGCTGATGTATCTGCCGTTCAAATGTCTGCCTGTAAAATGCAAGGTTTCTTTTATCAGTCGGCAGGCAGATTCTCCTTCTTTGGACTTTCAGATGCTGGATCGCGAAATTCAAAAGCAGCATCCGGACTATGAGACAGTCTTCCTTTGCAAAACACTGGGCGGAGGTCTCCCTGAAAAGCTGCGTTACTGTTTTCATATGCTCCGGCAGATGTATCATCTTGCCACTTCCCAAATTGTTATTTTAGATTCTTACTGCATTGCTGCCAGTGTCCTTCATCATAAGAAATCTTTGCTGATTATCCAGATCTGGCACTCCATCGGAACGATGAAAAAATTTGGTTACAGCATTTTGGATATGCCTGAAGGATCTTCGTCAAGACTTGCGCATATTATGAACATGCATGCCAATTATGATTATATTCTGGCTGCTTCTGATGCTTACAAATCCCATCTTGCAGAAGGATTCGGGTATCCGCTCTCTCAGATTGTGACTTTGCCTCTGCCCCGGGTAGAAGCTTTAGAAAGCCCCGCTTATCGAGAAGATGCGCACCGCCGCATTTATGCCCGCTATCCCAAACTCCGGGAGAAGAAGACCATTGTATATGTCCCTACTTTCAGGAAGGGTGAAAATGAATCCTTTAGGCAGGCTGCCGCAGCGCTTGCAGATGCTGTGGATTACACCCGGTATAACTTGGTCATCAAAGCCCATCCTCTGGCGCAGCTGCAGCTTTCTCACAAAGATGCCATTGTGGATAAGGAGTTTTCTTCATTTGATATGCTTTTCATCAGTGATTATGTAATCAGTGATTTTTCCTGCATCATTTACGAAGCTGCTATTTTAAAAAAACCCCTTTACTTCTACACCTACGATTATGAGCATTATTTATCTACAAGAGATATTTATATGGATTACAAAAAAGAGATGCCCGGACCTATCTGTGATTCGGCACCTGATGTGATTCAGAAAATTTCGCAGAACGCCTGTGATCTGAAACAGGTTGAAGCATTTTTAAACAAATATGTCACGCCTAAAAGCAGCCGGGAAACAAAGGATATTGCAGATTTTATTTTTGAACATCGAAAAAGCTGACCCCTCTGCAGAGTCAGCTTTTTTTCTTTACTTCTTCTTATTATCCACACTGCTGTTATATACCTTGATTGCTTCGTCAATCCCGCTGTCATGAATCATTTTTCCGTTTTTCATAACGATTCCCCTTTTGCAGAACTGGCGGGCGGTTTCTGTGGCATGTGTCACAAAGAGCAGTGTTACATTATCTTTTTCCACGATCTCATTGACCTTTTTCAGGCACTTGTCCCGAAATGCCTTGTCACCAACACTTAAGGCTTCATCTACAATGAGAATCTCCGGCCGGATATTCACGTTCACAGCAAAACCGAGCCTTGCTTTCATTCCGCTGGAATAAGTTCTGACGGGCTGGTCGATATATTCTCCGACCTCTGCAAAGTCCACAATCGTATCCTCCAGTTCCCGAATCTCCGCATCTCGAAGTCCGCAAAGCTGTCCTTTTAAGTAAATATTTTCTCTTCCGGTCAGCTCCGGGTCAAATCCGGATGTCAGCTCCAGAAGCGCACTGACTCTTCCTTCCACTTTGATATCCCCGGTTGTCGGATAGGCAACTCCTGTTATCATTTTTAAAATTGTGGATTTTCCTGCGCCGTTTTTACCGAAAATAGCAACTGCTTCCCCTTTTTCAATTTTAAAACTGACATCATTGACTGCTTTTTTCTCCTTAAAAGGCACACGCTTTGAAAAAACCGAAAATAATCTCTGCTTATCGTTCTTATACAGCTTGTAACGCTTTGTTACATTTTTAAATTCAATTACTGTCTTTGCCATTTTCTCCAACTCCCTTACAATACATCCGGAATCTCTCTGATCAGCTTCTTATAGCTCCAAACCGCCAGCAAAGCCATAATCAAAAACATAATCCCAAAGAACAAAAGGAACTCAGGCTCTTCCCAGAACCAGGTCTTATAAATAAATACATTCCGGTAACCCTCTGCA
>CAUWJW010000066.1:0-11604 GCA_963558985.1 uncultured Clostridia bacterium
GGATCTGTCCTGTGAGCGGTAGAAGCATCGATTATTTTCGTATGCGTATTTCCCTCCTCAATTAGGGAAACTGCTTCTCTTGCCGCTGCATCCGGCAGGCACAAGAAGGTAATATCCGACTCGTTAATCTTCTTCTTTCTTTCTGCAGGATCCTTTCTCTTTTCTTCCTCAATATGCAAAAGCTCCAGATCCTGTCTGCCTTTAAAACGTTCATGGATCTTCAGGCCTGTTGTGCCCTCGCCTCCATCAATGAAGACTTTGATCTTTTCTTTCATCTATATGCTCCTTTTTTCGTTACATCAAATACAAAAATATACACTCTATGATAAACCCTTCTATTAAAAAAAGCAAGACCTTGGGGGATTTTTATTATAAGGATAGAATATTTATTCATTTTCTATTTTATGTCCTTTTAGGATTTATTTATATTTTTTGACTTTTTTTGCAACTCATTCTTTTCTTATTTTTAAAACTTTATTTTCATTAATGATATTTTATAATAATTATTGAAATTTTTGCTCAAAAATGAGAATATATATGTGTTTGACAGAGACCAGGTACCAAATCTGCCTACTAATTCAATCGTACACACCTTTGTCATTTTAAAATTTGGCCTTGGTTCGTACAAGAAAGGATGTATTTATGGAATTTTTAGAATTATCGTTTTGGTCGATTATCCCGCCATTACTAACAATCGCTTTAGTAATCAAGACCAGAGAAGTTATTTTGTCCATGTCCATCGGGATTGCACTTGGATGTATGCTGATTGCAAAGCTGAATCCTCTTCGTGCTTTAGAGACCTTCGTCAACGTGCTGATCGGAACTTCCGACGAAAGCGGCATGCTGTCCCCGGGAGCCATCACCCAGACAAACAATATTCTGGTGCTGCTTTCCATGGTAATGATCGGCGCCATGATCGGACTTCTTGTAAAGTCCGGCGCTTCTCTGGCTTTTGCTGATTATCTGGAGCATCGGGTCAATACAAAGAAACGTACCGGCATTATGGCCTGCATCATCGGCACACTTCTGCTGATTGACGATTATTTTGATACGCTGACCAACGGCGCTATTATGAGAGCGATTTCTGACAAAAATAAAGTGCCCAGAGAAAAACTTACTTATTATCTGGATTCTACAACTTATGCAGTCTGTCAGATTTCACCGATTTCCAGCTGGGTTGCATTCATGGCTTCCCTGTTAGCTACCGGACTTGTATCCGCCGGAATCCAGGGCAACGCCTACCAGATGCTGCTTAAGTCCATCCCTTACAATTTCTTCGCAATCCTCTCCCTTATCATGGTGTATGTTGTCGCCACTCTGGGGTTGAATGTAGGTCCTATGAAAAAAGCAGAAAAGCGTGCACAGACCACTGGAAAGCTGGTAGAAACTCCGTTTGGAGGAGGAGAAGAAGATGCTTATTCCGGAATGAAACTGGCAAAAGGAAAACCGAGAGATCTGATCATTCCTGTTGTTGTGCTCATCTGTCTGGTATTCCTGTTCATGCTGTATACAGGCGGCTTCTTCACACATTTCAGTCTGATGGAAACCATCAGCAAAATGGAAGGAATCCGTTCCATGGCCTACGGTTTTGTAGTTACCATTATTTTCACTATGGTTTACCTTCGGATTCGCAAGGTAGGAACTGCACCCGAGCTGGTGTCCGCAGCTTTTGTCGGAGTAAAATCCGTACTTTATGCGATTTTCGTCCTGTCTTTAGGCTGGACTTTAGGAGGTGTCGCTGATTTACTGGGAACAACGGAATTCATGATTTCCATCTTCCAGGGAAATATTCCGCCTATGATTACACCTGCTATCATGTTCCTCATTTGCGCAGCTATCACATTTGCCATTGGCGGAGGCTGGACAACCTTTGCAATTATGATTCCTATCGTTGCACCGTTTTCCACTGCCACCGGAGCAAACCTGTTCCTCTGCCTGACAGCAGTCATCGGAGGAAGCGGACTGGGAGCCACCTGCTCGCCTCTTGCAGATACTTCTATCGTTGCTTCAACTGCCGGTGAAATTTCTATCATCGACCATATCAAAACACAGCTGCCTTATTCACTTATTTGCGGCGGCATAGCGCTTATCGGCTATCTGGTTGTAGGAATCACCGACAGTCTGCCTGTCGGTTATGCTGTTATCGGCCTCTTATTCGCAGGAAGCATTCTGTATCTAAAGAAAAAATCCGATACAGAAGGCTCCGAGAAGAGCGATCGCATTTCGCTGCGAAAGAAAGCAAATCAGCAAAACGCAGGCTGATTACTCCTTTAAAACCCCCCTTCAACAGACTTGCCCGTCTGCCGGAGGGGGTTTGTTATTCCTTCAAAATCTCTTATCCCAGTTTTTTTATTTCTCTTTGAAGCCTATTAATAATCTTTTTTTCCAGTCTGGATATGTATGACTGGGAGATTCCCATTCGATCCGCCACTTCCTTTTGGGTCATCTCACGGCCGTTTACAAGGCCGAATCGCATTTCCATAAGTTCTTTTTCCCGTTTTGACAGCTTGCTGAGCGCATAATCCAGAAGATCTTTATTGACCTCTTCTTCAATCCGCGTGTATACTAAATCCTCATCCGTGCCCAGTATGTCCGATAACAGCAGCTCATTTCCA
This sequence comes from uncultured Clostridia bacterium, assembly GCA_963558985.1. Taxonomy (GTDB): domain Bacteria; phylum Bacillota; class Clostridia; order Peptostreptococcales; family Anaerovoracaceae; genus Hominibacterium. Next base: position 2,616 of record CAUWJW010000066.1, read on the forward strand.
TCCCAGTCCACATTCAGCGGTTCATCCAGAGAAATATCCCCTCTTGTTTTGTTGTTCCTTCTCAAGTACATTAAAATCTCATTTTCAATACACCTGGATGCGTAAGTAGCCAGCTTTATATTTTTGTCCGGTTTAAAGGTATTCACCGCCTTAATCAAGCCAATGGTGCCGATTGAAATCAAATCCTCCACATTGACCCCTGCATTTTCAAACTTCTTTGCAATGTACACCACTAGTCTCAAATTGTGTTCAATCAGAATCGCTCTGGCATCCTCACTCCCCTCCATAAAAGCCTTCAGCGTTTTTCTTTCTTCATCAGGTTCCAGGGGCGCCGGCAATACATCACTGCCCCCTATATAATGAATATCTCCCGCTTCCGCAAAGATCCCCCTGCATTTCAGACGCCGAAGAATATTTCTCCAGATATTCTTCACCTTTATTATGTAACTACTGTGCATGTTCTGGCACCCCTCCCTCTAAAATCTGCTGCTGCAGCAAAACCTCATAATTCTCCTGCCCCTTCCAGCTTCCAAAATCCTCCTTGCTGATAGCCAGAACAATTCGTTCAATTGTCCTGCCGGCAACAATAATCCGATCCGGACGCAGCCCCTGCAGAATTCCTTTCTGTCCTACACTGCGGTAGGGAATCACACAGCTTCGCTGAGGCAGAGAGCCTTTGACCTCATTGAGCAGTTTTTGACCAATGGATGCCGAAAGAACAGCCGCCGGACTTCCAGATACCGGATCTTTCAAAAAATTCCCTGTATCTACAAAAGCTCTCATCTCCCATCTTTTTTCTTCAATTTCCACTTGAATATCTGTAAAAATCTTTTCTTTGTGCAGCTTTCCCCGAATAAACCGCACAAACCAGCTTCCTGCAGCCCAGGTTGCAAAAACTCCGGCCGCCACCTGAAGGTATGTGATTCCGTGAAGATAAACACTTCCGTTTGCAGACAGTCCCGGAATTTTCGCCATATACATGAGCCCTACTGTGATTCCACCCATAAGAAAGCTGACCAGATAAAAAATGCCTACTCTCTTAAAATACCGGTTCCTGTTCCCGTAGCCAAAAGCACCCAGGATTACAAGAAGAGAGAACAGAAGCTTCCCGGCAACCGCCGCCGCCCATCCCATGGGAACAAAGAGAACAAAGGAGTAGGCCCCGCACATCAATCCCCCCAGTGCCATGCCGGATCTGCTCCGCCTGCTCCCGCAGAGCTTCCCTGTCAGATTCAGTATCACAAGCCCTGTGATCAGATTTTCCAGGAATAAATATTCGCCGTAAACAGTCAATTTAAAAACCCCCTTTGGACTCTTTCTTAAGATTATAGTCCGAAAGGAGGTTATTTTTTGTCAAAATCCACCGTCGATTTGTTACTTTTTTTAGCTCATTTTGGTTACCGTTCCGCTCCCTCTGGCCATAGAGAGGCGGTTCATCATCCAGATCATAAGGAGCACTTGCAGAACAAGCATTGCCTGGGATATATATCCCCATGCAGGCACATAATAGCTGCCCAGCCATTCATTTGCCATTCTCGTCAAAACAGACATCATATATACTGCAGAAAAGAGTCTGCTGCCGCCTCCCATCCTGAGGCTCTGCCTTCCGCCTACAAAAGCCCGTGTTCCCAGAAGAAGATTGCTGTAAAGGCCAATCACAGCAGCCGCTCCTATAAAGTATGCTGCAAATCTCCATTCCCACGGAAATGTATTATAGGGAAACAGAAGCGCCGCAGGCCATTGCAGAACCCATGCCGCAATCCCGATCCTGCACCAGCGGTGAGCAGCCCGGAAACTGCCGAATCCGGTTTCCCTAGCGAGCATCCCTGCGCCGCTGCTGCAAATGCACAGACCGATGATTCCGGGCAGACCCGGCAGATCCTGCCGCCATGCCGGCTCAAGAAACATAAGAAATAAAGTCCCCCAGAAAAGTCTCTGGTAGGCACGGTCTTTTACTTCCGGATTCATTGCGCCACCTCATTTCCTTTTAAATACTTCCGAACATCAGCAAAAGCCCAGTCTTCCTGCATATTATCCCAGCCGCCCAGCTCACTTATAATCTGCGTTTTCTGCTCTCCCTTTGGAGTTTCATATGTGATTTGAAGCGCCGGGTTTTCTACAATAAAAAGGTTTCTCTTTATCTTCACTTGGAAAGACATATCATCATCTTTCTGAAACCAGTGATTCTTCAATTCTTCCAAAGTTCTGCCGCTTACAGTCACCTGAAATCCGTCCATCTGCGGAAGACAGGTGATTTTTTGTATCCTGATGCGCTCACCTGCCATCATATTTCTGCGCAAAACGCCGTTTTCCTCATATCCGTCTCCATTTCCTTTAATTGCGCCTTTCTCCATCTTTTTGGGATAAAGAACCAGCTTTCCGATATCCTCTCTCCTCTCTTTGTGTCCTTCATAAACGACCTGTACCCTGCTTGCAGCAACAGGTTCCGTCAGCTTTTCGGGTTCAGCACCCCCGGAAAACGCCCAGGCGTCTTTCATATAATAGCCTTTGGCAGTGTCGCTGTATGCGCCATCCCGCACACCTTCAATCCCCATACCGGAAAATTCCGGGAAGCTGATTTTTTCCAGATTACACGTTCCTGTCCTGCAGAACAAATACGGAAACAGCAGTTCCCCTTCCTCCGCACTGCTTTCTGTACCGATTTGCCCATGTTTGTCCACCGGATAAGCACCGTACACCTTACATAGTTTCGGCACTTCCATATTAAGCCGAAAGCAGAGAAAAAAACAAAAAATCGCTGCAGCAGCGATCAATCCTATGCAAAAATTGCCTGCTTTTACAACAGACCTTTCTCTCTTCATTTTGCACCTCCTGAAATTGAACACAATTACATCTATTTCCATTTTACCATAGGAACCTGTCGATTTCAAGAGCCGCGCCTTCCCGGTAATGCAAATCGACATGCCCCCTTTGTTTTGTACAAAGAAAGCATGTCGCTTGAAAATCGTTCTTATTTTACTGACTTGTGTCTGTTTATTTTACAGCTGCTTTTGCTGTTTCGCAAAGCTGTGCGAAAGCCGGTGCATCGTGGATTGCCATTTCAGAAAGCATCTTTCTGTTGATTTCGATGCCGGATTTCTTCAGTCCATCCATCAGTCTGCTGTAAGAAATTCCGTTCATTCTTGCGCCTGCATTGATTCTTGCAATCCACAGCTTTCTGTATTCTCTCTTCTTGTTCTTTCTTCCTACGTAAGCAGAACGCAGTGCTCTCATTACTGCAGGGTTTGCAGCACGGAAGACTTTGCTCTTCTGTCCGTAGTAGCCTTTTGCCATTTTTAAAATTTTCTTATGTCTCTTATGCGCATTTACGCCTTTTTTTACTCTTGCCATTTATCTTACCCTCCCTAATTACTTGCTTAAAACAGATTTGATTCTCTTCATATCTGCACTTGTTAAAGTTGTAGCTTTTCTCAGCCCTCTTTTTCTCTTCGGGCTTTTCTTTGTAAGAATATGGCTTTTGTAGGCCTTGTTTCTCTTTACTTTGCCGGAACCGGTTAATTTAAATCTCTTGCTTGCGCCTCTGTGAGACTTCATTTTGTTCTTTGCCATGGTAATCAATTCCTCCTATGTTAATCTTGATTTTGTTACTTTTTATCCGTTTTGGGTGCCAGAATCATAATAAGGCTCCTTCCTTCAAAGGAAGGCTTCTTTTCAATTTCACCTACTTCGGTTACGACTTCGGCAAAACGCTTCATAACATCCATGCCCTTGCTGGTATAATCTCTTTCCCTGCCTCTAAAGCGAAGACTCACCTTGACTTTATCTCCTGCCTTGAGAAATTTGGAAGCATTTTTAGCCTTTACTTCTACGTCATGTTCCTCGATAAAGGTGCTGAGACGAATCTCTTTCACCTGCATTGTCTTCTGCTTTTTCTTGGCTTCCTTTTCCTTTTTCTGAAGTTCGTATCTGTATTTGCCGTAGTCCAGGATCTTGCATACAGGCGGCTTTGCTTTCGGTGCAATGTTCACCAGATCCAGTTTCCTCTCTGCAGCCAGATTCTGTGCTTCTTTCAGGCTCATGATTCCCAGCTGAGTTCCGTCGCTATCGATAACTCTTAGTTCTTTATCACGAATTTCTTCGTTGATTTGGTTTTCCTTACTAATTGTCTCGTACCTCCATATATTAAAAAAAGCGGATAATCAGTTATCCGCTCCAAAAAGACACATTCTCTGTGTGTTTTCCTTTATTTAACCCTAGCAGCGCATTTGCCGGTAAGGTGAGAAGCGGATGACTTCTTCTTTTCTACTCGAATACTATACCAAAAACCCCGGTTCTTGTCAAGGGGCGGATGCTTAATTTTACAGTTTGAGAGCGGTGATGCCGGAACTTTTGCGCAGCGGCTGCTAAAATCCAAAATGCGTAACAAACTGCAGAAGGCAGGCACGGCAGCGGTACGGCAGCAAAAGGCCGCATCACCTATGATGCGGCCCGCCCCATATTCACTTATTATCGGCTCTCCAATCCCCTTAAACGATACCTGTCTACAGTTCCTTTTTCCAAAGACCGTGCAGATTGCAGTACTCATAAACAGCAACAGCCTTATCTTCACCTAGACAGAATACAGCCTTCGGCTCATCTGCCGCAGTCAGCTTTTTCAGCTGTCCACCGTGTTCTGTTTCCAGGTAGATCCACTGAATCAGGTGCTCCTCAGTCATCGGATGTGTAACAGATCCCACCTGAACATGCACCTTGTGTCCTTCTGTTTCTACTACAGGCACATGTTTTTCAGTTGCTGCATCTGTCACGTTCGCCTTCATCTCTTCCATTGCTTCCCCGCAGCACATAATCGGCACACCTTTATCCTCAATCATAGTAACAATATTTCCACAATGATTACATCTTAAAAATTTCTTTTCCATTTTTACTCCTCCACATTTTAAAATCACTTATTTAAACATCTTCTCAATAGACTCTTTCGGCACCAGACCCACAGATGTCTCCTTCGGCTGTCCGCCTTCAAAGAGCACCAGAGTCGGAATGCTCATAATACCATACTTCTGCGCCAGATCCGGCTGCTCATCAATATTAATTTTTCCTACTTTTATATTTCCGTTTTCCTCCGCAATCTGGTCCACGACAGGTCCCATCATCTTGCAGGGACCACACCAGGATGCCCAGAAATCAATCAGCACAGGCTGCTGTGCATTTAAAACTTCCTGCTGGAAATTATCATTCGTTATCGTAAGAACTGCCATGTCTGTCTCCTTCCCGTTTCTTCCTCATTTGCTTATGTATTTATAATACCCCTATATCTTCAGATTAATCACATACTTGTTAAACTTTTCCTTACAATATATAATAAAAATGCAAGGCGTACCGTAAAAACGATATTTCCTGCATTTAATAAAATCAAAAGAGAAGGTGAAAGCATGGAGCGATTCCTCGACAGCCTTTCGGCAAATGAGCTGGTGGCTATTTTAAACAGTATCAAAGATGCCATTTTTATCGACAGCAGCGATGGGTATGCGCTGTGGTGCAACGATGCCTGCAGAGAACTGTACAAAGTGGATCCCGATGATATTTTCGGCGTCCACATTTCCGAACTGGAAAAAACAGGTGTCTTCACCCCCTCTGTCGCCAAACTGGTCATGGAAAAACAGGAAGAAGCCACCATCATACATGAGAACAAAGACGGAAAACGGCTTCTCTCCACAGGCATCCCCATTTTCAACCATACAGGAGAAATGACCAAGATTGTCACTACCTCCAGAGATATTACAGAACTGACAACTCTGCAGAACCGACTGGAGTCCGTGCAGCAGACACTGAAACAAATGGAATCTTTAGAAAGCGCAGCCAACGGTCAAATCATTGCCGGAAGTCCTTCTATGCGCAACGTCCTTTTCCTGACGCAAAGACTGGCGTCTGTAGACTCCACCGTACTCATTACCGGAGAGTCGGGAGTCGGAAAAGGGGTTCTTGCAAAATTTCTTCATGAGAACGGACCTCGCAAAGACTTCCCTTTTATTACTGTAAACTGCGGAGCCATACCTGAAAATCTCATTGAATCTGAACTGTTCGGCTATGAAAGCGGCGCTTTCACCGGATCCCGATCAGAAGGAAAAAAAGGTCTTTTTGAGGCAGCGCAAAAGGGGAGCATTTTTCTGGATGAAATTTCAGAGCTGCCTTTGAATCTGCAGGTAAAACTGCTTCAAATTATTCAGGAGCGGGAACTTACCCGGATAGGAGGCGTAAAGCGAATTCCTATAGATGTGCGTATCATCTCTGCAACAAACAAAGATCTGCTCCAGCTTGTAGAAGGCAAACTTTTCCGCGAAGATTTGTACTACCGTCTGAACGTTGTTCCCATCAACGTACCTCCGCTGCGGGAAAGACAAGAAGATGTACTTCCTCTGATTCAGGCCAACCTTTTAAAATATAATGAAAAGCTTCACGAAAACAAACAGCTGGATGCCTCTGCTCTTGCGGTGCTTCTGCGTTATCCGTGGCCGGGCAACATCCGCGAGCTGCAAAATATCATAGAGCGCTTAATCCTCACGACCAAAAACACAATCATTACCGAAGAAAACCTCCCCGGATTTATTCGTAAAACGGCCGATACCGAGCCCGTAAGCGGTACCGCACCCCGTTCCCTCAGCGATGCCATGCAGCAGGCCGAAAAAGAGATTCTTACCAGAGCCATGGCAGAATACAAATCAACACGGGCTATGGCAAAAGCCCTCCAGGTCAGTCAGCCCACTATTGTACGAAAACTGCACAAATACGGACTTTCCACCGGCGATACAAAGTAGTATCGCCGATTCATTTTTGTATCTAAAGAGAATCTCTTTGAATTTCAACAAATTTTCTGTCTTTTTCAAAAATCCGCAGTTCTCCGATTCATTTTTGTATCGTTCGCCTATTTCCCTTATTTTTCAACTCTTCTGTCCTGCCTTTGTAATTTCCTTTGTATACATCATACTTTTTTTCATGCACGCTGAGAAACCCTTGAAAATTCAAGATTCTTTATTCACAGTCTTTTTAATTTTCTGTATTATTAGAAAAAAGTTCTTTTTTTACTTGTTATGGCACGCGGATTGCTTTTACATATAGGCGATAGTTCCTTTCACTATCAATTACCACTGTTTTATTTAAAATCGAATTTTTAAAAGGAGGACTTAGACAATGTCAATGAATGCACATGATTACGTAGCAGCTTTAGTTGAAAAAGGAAGAAAAGCACAAGCTATTGCAAATAATTTTACTCAGGAAGACGTAGATCTTCTCACCGCAGCCGTTGCTTACAACCTGACCAAAGAAGGTAAGGCTTTAAAATACGGTGAAATGCTGGTTGAAGAATCAGGAATGGGTATTGCTCCCGACAAAGAGCAGAAAATGTACGGAAAGATCTGGGGCGCTTATATCCAGATGAAAGATGAGAAATCCGTTGGTCTTCTGGAAGACAACAAGGAAACCGGAATTCAGAAATGGGCGAAGCCAATGGGCGTTGTTGCCGGTATTATGCCTGTAACAAACGGAGAAGCAACTCCTGTAGTAAAAGCCAACATGGCTCTGAAAACCAGAAATGCCATCATCCTGGCTCCTCATCCGAAGGCAAAGAAAACCAACTGGGAAATCGTAGAAGATATCAGAGCTACCATTAAGAAACTTGGATATCCGGAAGATCTGGTTCAGACTATCGAACCTGAATGGGTAAAAATAGACACTTCCAAAGAACTGATGGCACAGTGCGACTTTATTCTGGCTACCGGCGGAGAAGCTCTGGTAGAATCCGCTTATTCCTCCGGAACTCCTGCTATCGGCGTTGGCGTTGGAAACACTGTATCCATCGTTGACGGAACTACCGATATGGCAAAAGTGGCAGAAATGATCGTTCGCTCCAAAGCTTATGATAATGCAACTTCCTGCTCCACAGAAAACAACATCATCGTTTTCGAAGACTGCTATGACGAATTCGTAGAAGAAATGGCAAAACAGGGCGCTGTTTTATTTAAAGAAGGATCTGAAGAAAAAGAAAAGCTGCAGAAGACTATGTGGCCGAACACACCAAATGACCACGTTCTCAACAGAGCGATTGTTGCACAGAATGCAGAAGCGATTGCAAAGCTGGCTGAAATTGATGTTCCTGCCGGTACAAAAGTGCTCATGGCAGAAGAACTTAACGGTTTCGGTCTTGCCCATCCGTTTACCGGTGAAAAATTATCTCCTGTATCCGGAATCCAGAAGGCAAAGAATTTTGACGAAGCAGTAGATAAATTAATGAAGACTCTGGATTACCAGGGCAAAGGTCACTCCTGCGGTATCCATACAACCAATGATGAATTAGTTGCAAAGCTTGCTGCTGTAGTACCTGTTACAAAGGTAGTTGTTAATCAGCCTCAGTGCCTGACCAACTCCGGCGGCTGGCAGTGCGGATATCCGGTATCCATGACACTGGGCTGCGGAACCTGGGGCGGAAACAGTGTTTCCCATAACGCTACATGGAAAGATCTTCTCAACTTTACTTATGTATCAAGAGAAATTCCAAACTGGAGACCTGATCCAAAGCAGCTGTTCCCTGCTGAATTAAGAGAAAAAGTGGACAAATAAAACGATCTTTTTAAAAGTTTGCGTATTTAGGAGAAGAGAGTATTGAGTGTCTCTCTTCTCCATGAAAAAGGAGATTAAAAATGTCAGCAATTAAAGATAAAAGTTTAAAATATAACCTACATTCCTGGAGTGCACAGGGTGCACTCAATCCAAAAGTCATCACCAAGGCAGAAGGCATCTATTTCTGGGATGAAGACGGCAAGAAGTATTATGATATGTCTGCGCAGCTGGTCAATTCCAACCTTGGTCACGGCAACAAAGCCATTATCGATGCGATTAAAAATCAGGCCGACAAAATCCCGTTTATCGGACCGGGATTTGCAATTGATGCCCGCTCAGAAGCTGCTGAAGCTGTAGTTGAAGCATCAGGTCTGAAAGGCGCAAAGGTATTTTTCACAAACGCAGGTGCAGAATCCAA
>CAUWJW010000067.1:0-11600 GCA_963558985.1 uncultured Clostridia bacterium
AATGTGTCCAAACGGATAACGGCATGGAATTTACCAAGCGGTTTTCCACTTCCGGTAAGGAAACGCTTACTTTATTTCAGCGCAGGCTATAGGAACATGGAATTCGTCACAAGCTGATCCGTCCTTTTACGTCACGCCATAACGGAAAAGTAGAACGCAGTCATCGAAAGGACAATGAACGCTTTTATGCTTCTCAAACCTTTTATTCTTTTGAAGACTTTTCCAAACAGCTTTAAATCTATAATCGCAGGGATTATAATCTATTCCCAATGAGACCTTCGGGATGGAAATCACCGCAAACTATCTTAAAGGAATTTATCGCTTGGGGTGTAACATATGTTTGACAAACCTACATTAATACTATAGTTTTTCTTTTATTTTTTTGTTCATTAAATCATAGGAATCCCATCCCTCTTTTCCCAGCTTTATCCCTGCTGAAACAGTTATATCTTTTACCTTTTTCATAATCTGATCAATATTAAACCCACAGGTATCTTTAATCCATTCATCAGTTACAGCACAGACATTATGCGCTGCAATATTCCGAACAGCTGCTTCAACACTGCGAAACTCTTCGCATTGTAGCTTCACTCTGTTGTTTGAGCAATATGCCTGTATTAATTTTACTAAATGATCACTTGTTATAAATTTTCTCTCAAGATCATCAAAAAGTACATTTCTCGTCCGAGGTTCCATCTCATAAAATCCTTGTTTCCATTTTAAAGCTGAGGTCTTTTTATCGACATATGTAAGCTCTATGAGTGAAATTCCACACTCGCGGATAACAATAAGCTTCATCAACTCAAAAAAGGCCGGAGTAATCGCTCTTAAAAAATCTGCATACTCTCTTCGTCTCACTTTTACTTGCAATGCCAAAAGATATTCTGCAATATTTCTGCAATCACTGCTTTGGACAGGCATTAGATCAAAAGCGTTCCCTCCCAGTTTCGAGAACTGAGGATAGTCCAAATTTAAACGCACACAAGCTATTTTTAACATTTGTACTACATCCTCGGAAAGAAATTCTTGTACGCTTTCCGCTAACCGTAATGCCGCAACATAATCATATGCATCTAAATGCTTTTTTATATTGTTCACTGCAAAAGCTGCCATCTGATTTCTGTTTTTTAAAATGCTGCAGCGGTTTATAAAATCTGCTTCATTGTCCCGATTAAGCTCCCAATAGGACTCTACATCATAGTTTTCTCGATCTTCTTCATGTTTATTGATTTTACCCTCTGGAGTAACTACTTGTACCACCGTTAACTTGACATCCAACAGTTCTGCCAAAATGTTCAGTGCATTCTTCATCGCCGGTGTACCTGAGGAAACATTCAAAAGGATTTCACCTTTTTCTTCATTTCGTATCTCATAAATACATTTCTTAAATTCATCATAAAAAAAGTCGAAATCAAATACTTCAATTAAGTCCTCACGTTTTATAAGCCTCACATCAAAATTATGCGCAATTTTTTCCCCCAATTTTTGTATGCAATATACATATCGATTGTCTTTCTCATGATAGTCACACATTTCTTTGGACAAGTATAAATAAACGATATCCGGCTGAAATACTCTACAAATATGCAACATTGACCCATCACTGAAATTTGAAATCGGGTCTGTCCCTCCAACTGGCGAAAAAAGAATCCTCTTATGTTCCATTGTACCCTCCTCATTTACAGAATAATAAAGTCGTCATTTTCTAGTTCTGCAGCATTCCCTAAAACGCAAACATCTCCATTCCCGCTAATCTTATAAATTCGCACATTCTCATCTTGTCTTACAAACTCCTCTAATGCTGCCTTTAATTTTTTGTATGTTTTTTGCTCAAGCATTCCTTCAAATACTGATTTCTGTACTCGAAGCATATAACCTTCTAAGAGTTTTACTATTTTATTTCTGCGTTTATTATCTATAATATCATAACAAACCATTACAAGATGCCTTTTGTTTTTTTCTATCTCTTCAGTGGTAAAAAAATAGTTTTCTTCCAATATAATAACCCCCTATCGAATCATGAAGGGCTCATATTTTTCAGGATCCCCTGTATCCAAGGCACATGCCAGTTTACCTGCCTGGTTGAAAATTGCACGCCTATAACTGATTCTGCCCACACTATCAACACTATATTTTGTTTCTGTCCGCATTTTCCTTTCATACTTTCGGAGAAATATTTTAAAGGTTTCCTGTCGTAACAGAATGGCACCGGTTTCATAATCTGCATAAAAACCATCTATATCAATTTCTTTTCCCTGAATTAAGCTCATAACCATGGAATCAATCAATACTGCTCGCCATTCTTCTATCATATCACTGGCCAACGTAGGATGTTTTTCTTTGTCCTGATGTAAAAAAGCTGCATAAGGATTCATCCCTTTCCCTAAAATGGCTCCATACACTTCATGCATTAATAAGGTATATCCCAGACTAATCATTGAATTGAATGGATCCTTCGGCGGCATACGATTCCTCCCTTCAAAACGGAAATCTGGTAACACTAGGCTTCCCAACGCCCGAAAATAATATCTAGCGGCAATTCCCTCATATCCTTTTATTTCATCTAATCCTATGCAACTATTTATCTTGCTTTCTGCATTTTTTATCTGCTTTAATGCTTCTGTCAATTCCGGAGTTTTCTCTTTTATGTAACGCTGCAGTATAACTCTCTGATTATGAATTTTAGCAATAATAATCCTTTTAGAAATCTCCATACAAAATGGCTTATTTCCACTTTCAACAAACTGTCTGCGCTGTCTGAAAATGTTACAGTTGTTTGTTGAATCCAAACGCCCGAAATATCTTCCATTTGTAGAAAAAAAGTTTACAATTACACCCTTTTGAAAACATTTTCGAATTGCCTGTGTCGTCAGCTGGACATTTCCAAACACTGCAATATACTCCAGTGTTTCTGAAGGTATCTTTTGTATCATTCCGCCTTTATAGGAAACTATAAAATATCCCCCTTCGGCTTTTATGACTGCCCCTTGTTCGCTGACATATAAATAGCTCATTTCTTTTTCCTTTCTGATGATATCTACTTATTCTACCATGCTTCTAAGTCTCCATTTTACTTAAACTTAGCCGTCCCCTTACGGGGTTTGTTCATTTCTAATGAAGAGGTTGAAGAGGTTATAGAGAACACAGAGAGTTTCCGTCCCCTTACGGGGTTTGTTCATTTCTAATTTAGTTGTTATTTGGATTAGTTTTAATCTAACATGTTTCCGTCCCCTTACGGGGTTTGTTCATTTCTAATAAGCAGAAACAGATAAGATTAAGGCGGAAAGACTCGCGTTTCCGTCCCCTTACGGGGTTTGTTCATTTCTAATGTTTAACGGGTTCGTAAGATTCGTCCTTGACGAGTTTCCGTCCCCTTACGGGGTTTGTTCATTTCTAATAAACTTTAAAGGTTAATTTGGTTGGGTATCGGTATAAGGTTTCCGTCCCCTTACGGGGTTTGTTCATTTCTAATAAAAAATGTAATTATTGTAATTGCAGTATTTCAAAAGTTTCCGTCCCCTTACGGGGTTTGTTCATTTCTAATCCTGTCCTCTGAAAGTCCGTATTTTCAATACTTTCTCTCCTGCTTTGCGGCTAAAACAAATTTTACTTACCAACATCTAAGAACTTTTCATACAAGTTGGCAGAACAGTTGAAATTCCAAATGCGGCTCAAGTCATACAATTTCAATCCGGCACGCTCCCATTTGATAAAGCCTACCTTCAAACTGTGTCAGCTTGCATACATGCGGGGATACGCCCAACCGTTCATCTTGAAAATGTTTATGCTTATTCTTCGCATCTCTGCTTAGCGTAGAATCAATCACTCTACTAACAGTTCTAACTCGTTGCGGCTGACTCTTAAGCAGTGGGTGGAGTACTGTTTTTGAAACAAACCCAGCACCTCCACCGAGATAAATTACATTTTTCTCAAATAAAGTTTCTGAAGAAAATTTTTCTAAAAACAATTCATTATAATTTTGTAAAAATATGTTAATGCTTTGGCGTATTTCTTCCACTGAAAAATCACACTCTCCCCGATCAATCGTCATAGTAAACTGTACTTCTGTTCCTGGCTTCAAACATTCTCGAACAATCGGTAAATCGTTTTCTTTTCCTTTTACATCCACATCCACCTTCTGACATAACGTCAAGTTTTTTACGGAAAGCGGCTTGCTATCACTGATCCTTAACCCGCACATAGAGTTCTTTTTACCTTTTTCTGAAGAAAAAGCTCTCCTTTCTAAGTCTGCCATTTCTTTGCTTAAGTAAGATGCTCTGTGCCAATACTTAGCTGCACAAATCCTTCTGCGATCCTCCTCATAGTTTTTTAGATTACTGCAAATCTTATTTCCCAGTACAATAGTACGAAGTGCACCCTTCAAACTACTTCCCGGAATATAAGGTCTCCCATATGGATCTTTTTGAAACAATGCCATATTTGTAACACGGTTCAGTTCTCCAAGATCTCCGCTGTCTAATACGTAAGCAGTAAACTCTTTGATATGATGATTTACAATTCCATGCTTTTTTAACCAAACATGCAATGGTGCATTTTCTTTTAAAACAAACTGCTCATAACTCTCCAGCTTATTCTCTCTATTTAAAAATTGAAAAAACTTCTCCAGGTCAACCACAGAAACCTGCCGGTTTTTCTTGTCTAAAATGTATTCTTTTTTCATCAACATCTTCCCAGAACCTATAAAAACCGGTCCTATCGCAGTAAGTGTTACTTGATGCATTTCTAAAAACTTTTTCATTTTAACCAATCTCCATTAACATCGCTTTCGCATAACAATACACCGGATGATTTCCGCCTTCTGATACATCTGCAACAATTCCATCAAAGGGTCTCAAAAAACAGGAGCCTGCTTTAAATACAAAGAAATCTCTTTTTTTACGAAATACAGCTGCATAGCATTGAGAATCTACAAATCCGCTTCGTTTCAGCATTCCATATTGAGCACCATCTATAACCGAGTCCATATCTTCTTCTGATGGCAGGCATTGAGAAAGTGCCATATAACACTTACCGCTCTTTTTATGCTCTAGTCGTTCCATCAGGCTCTCTGGCGGAATGGTAACACAGATATGAAATTTTCCTAATCCGGAGGATCGTTTTCCGCCAATCCCAGTATAGGCCAGGCTCTCAAACAGGTCTCCCAGGAAAAAGTAGTCTTCCTCATTTTCAAAACCAACAATCACATACAAACCTGAACCTTCCTGGAAGGAATAGACTCCAACATTATAAGGCTCTGTGTCATGACCCTCTTTTACGTTTGCCATTGTACGAACATGATAGGTTCCGAAATTTGCACTAAAAAAATCGTTCTCTTTTTTTACATCCATAGCGCCTTGCAGATAGGATTCAAACACATCTTCAGGTACATATTCCAACTTTTTATAGGCTTTTTTCTCTCTTGCATCACTTTCTTCCTTCCCCTTGATTTGCAGCATCGGCTTTGGAATATACAGCCGATTATCAATAAACGGAAGTCCATCTGACAGCAAGATATGCCCATGTTCCACTTTTTCCACCAATTGGAGGAGCATTTGTTCTCCTCCCAGTTTCAACGCCTCAATGCATAATGCGGAAAATAAAGTATCTGCTTGAAAGACAGCAGCTCCGTCTGTCAGCTTCCCCTTACCTATATGAAGACCTGTTTTAAATTGAAGCTTATATATTTGATAATTCATCCTACACTTCCTTTAATAATCTTCTACATTCTTCAAGCAAAGAATCACTCACATCGTCAATACCGATTACTGTATCCACATCTAACCCTGTAAATTGTATCTTCCCGTATCCTCTGGAACCATGCCCACCAATATAATCGTATTGAAGAAGTTTCAATCCCTCTGTAATCACTTTAAAATCTTCTGATATTTTCTCGGCATCATCTGCATCATAAATAATAGACATTTCAAATTTGGCGCCTCGAATAGTTCGCTCCAGCTGCCTCGGGTTTGCTATACCCGTGGCTCTGTTAATACTGTTTTCCGCTTTCACCTCTGTTACCGACTCCACCCCCATCTCTTCCAGTTCATCTTTGTTACTGAGTATTGCGTCGGAAAAAATCAGCCTCCCCTTTTTTGGGTTTCCATCTTCTTTTCCTTTGCTCGTCCCAAAAAGACGAATAATCTTTTCATCATCTGCACTATGCTCACTAAGCGGATTTTGATTATATGCTTTTGCAAGAAGTGATCTCATTTTTCCTTTCAAGCTGCTGCCCGGCAAAATCGGCAAATGCGTTACTGGATCTTTCACAACAGGTGAGTCCACGGTTCCGATTGCAGAAAAACTGTCCAATGCTCCAATATGCATCCCTGTTATAACCTCTATTACTCCTGTAATTTCAATTTTACTAAACATCTTTTTTCCCTCCACTAATCTCGTCCTCCAAGAAATTTGTGATATGCCACTAACGCTTCCATATACCTACAAAAAAGCAACAGCCTTTCTTTTTCACCACCAATCCATTTCAAATAATTGATAACTTCCGACTTTTCTACAAAATCTTTAACAGTTGACTCCCGTCCCGCAGCATAAACAAATCGAAGTCTCACATATTGCACTTGCTCTTGAAGTCTCTCACTTAACTGCTCTTCCTTATTACTTGTACGTGCATCATCATATAACCTATTTACAAGATCCAGCAAGTTCCGGATTTGTGATGTAGTGAGCTTGACCCTTCCTTGTCTATCACATTCCAACTTCTTGACCGCACTTTCGGCAAGATCGACATAATTGGTTGCTGTAAGCTTTTCCATTATTCTTCCTCCTTTTCACGATTGAGGTATACATATAAATAAATCGCTGTTATCAGTTGTTTTTTTTCTTCCTCATTGCGAATCCATTTGTACATTTTCTGGGAAAATATTTGATAGAGTTCCTTTCTCTCAGGCGTATCTCTTTTTTCCGGCTCCATGCGAGCAAGTAGATAGGCATACCGAGCAAGGTTAATCCTATCTTTATCTACATTTCTAATAAATCCCAGCATCTTATATAACATGCTGTTTCCTTTTTCCGGATGTCCCTCAAAATACTTCTGAAGCAATGTCAGTTTTTCACCTATGACACCATCTTTCAATTCTTCCCAACTATAAGTACTGCTTTCTCCCGAACCTAATTGTTCCTCATAAAAAAGCGTAATCCCATTTTTTCCATCTCGCGATTTCGCACAGTCCTCCAGTTTCCCAGTTTCATAAGCCATGGCCGATACCGGATGTTTTGCAGGAAAAACTCCAAGTCCTGCAGAAATCGTAAGCGTGCCTTGACTGAATTTCTTTAAACTGTCATGCAAATCAACAGCAAATCCTATCATATCATCCCAGGCACCAATTACAAAAACATCATCACCACCCGAATATACGATCAGCGCATTTCGTTGCTCCTGAACCCCGTTTCCCACTATGCACTTTGGATTTTCCAAAATCGTATTAATATGGACTTTGAAAAAAGCAGACAATTTTCTTGAAAATGTTGCCGTTCTGGAAATGCTGATATGTTCTTCATTAAATCCGGCTACAAAAGCCTGCCCCAAATTGTCTACATCCGCACGGAGTACGCCAAGCCGTTTTACCCCTGTGGAGGCTTCTGCCAATGCCGAAAATTCTTTTGCCGTCCTATAGTCGCCAACCCACAACCTAGTCGCAATATGCATCCCGGTAAACATTCTATTTTTCCCATACGTACGAACATAGCACGGTTCCTGCTTCATGCGTTCTGTCACCTGCTGCTCATCTTCCATAATCATATAAAAATCTCCCGGCAGAATCATTGCTGCATTCTCCGGCTTTCCGGAAAGTATTACAACAAAATCTTTCTCCATAATATCATTTGCCATACTTTCCAAACCATAACAAATCTCACAGCAGTCTTCACGAATCAGCCTATCACTTCTTCCGCATACCCTGCACTCCCGTTCATGTTCCCTACGCTTCCTACTATTTAGTTCGCGAATTTCGTCCCCTGTATAGCGCCTAGCCTTCTTTTCTGATAAAATAGCGGACACATTGCGAAAAATCTCCCTATAAGCTCCATTACCCCTCGGTTCATTCATTAACTGATTTGCAGAGCATGACACATACCCGACTGCCATATAAAGTGCAATGTCAAAATGTTCCCGAAGCCATCCATTCAACTTTTTTTCAAATCCATCGATAATGCTTCGACACATCTTCGTATTTGGCAGAAGCAGATATGCATGTCCCCCACCGGTATAAATCAAATTTGCTCTTGATAGCTCTAGTTCATTGAGTAATTCATCTACAATATGCTCCATCATAATTTCCAGATAAAAGGATCTGGCTCTTAAATTTTTCAAGGTTTTTGATGTAGCAATGGTATAGATGAAATTCTGTATACCTGAAATGTCCATACTGCATAGCAGGAAAGCTTCCTCCTCATAAAATCTCTTTCCACCTTTGAATAAAGCTTTACGGAAGTCTGCAATATTATTTTCTACCAGATAATCTAAAAGGCTCGACCCAATTGCTGCGGTAATCTTTATATGATCATATAAGGAAATATCTGCAATTTGGTTTGTAGCAGTGGATGAAGGAACATATGACAAGTTCGCCTCCATAATTTCCAAAAGTGAATTTGCATATTCTCCCTTCACTTCAATCCCATCCAACGCTTCTCGAATCGTCTTAATAATTTTCCCATAATCCGTTTCTGACAAAGAAACTGCCTTTTCCTCTGGGTAATTAATCTCTTTTTCATCTGAAATCATTGCTGCAGGATATATACTGTTCTGATGGTTGCCATTCAAAAGATTGAAAATACTGCTTAAAGGCAGATTTCTTATATATGGAGATTCCTCCACGCCTTCATCCTCTCTGCGATCCGCTCCCGCAGCAACATTATCTGCCCAATAGGTGATAAAGGCTAATGCATCATCAGGAAGTTCTGCATTTTTCAAGTGGCTGCCATGATGAAATCGCACCTGCTCCAAAACTTCTTCATTGTCCCATCCCAAGTCTTTTAGCCATTCATATCCCGCCAAACTATGGTTTCTCTGATCATGATAACGATAAAGGAGCTTCCCAATATCATGTAAGAGACAACCAAATATGATTTCAAGTTTCCGCTTATTCATTCTTTTTTCGCTCCTTTTTTTCTACTAAGCATATTGCTCCCATTCCCATCGCACATTTTATCCCAACTCCTGAATACTCTCCAAACCTCAACAGCATATGAATTAGATTTACCATCTGCTGAGGTCCATTAATTTTAAATGTCACCGTCCCTAAAAACGCCGGAATTTTAATCCCTTCCAAATAAAAATATGTGCTATGCAGAGAATATTTTATAATGTCTACATAATTATCAATATCCTCCAAGTTTTCTTTGAATCCAATTTCTGACTCTTCAGAAAAACAATCAAATTTGCTGGTCAAACTTTGAAAGATATGTCGTACAGTTGGATAAAATTGATATTTTCCTTTACTTTTAAATGCTGTTGGTGTTTTGAATCTTACTGTCACATATCTATTGCACCTTGAAAAAAAAGTATCTCTAAGTAAAATATCATAGTTTATTTGGTGCCTCTCTTTTTGGATAATATCTAGTTCTAATTGCTTTTGTCTTAGAAAGACTCTATCAAATTGCATGGAAAGTAAAGGGTCTAATAGATGCACAGCACTCTCCTCATCCAAAGTATTTATTGTCCAAATCAAATGGCTGCCTTCTATAGATACAGATTGACTATAGGGCTTTACCTCATTCCTATGTAGGATATTTCCGTATCCATCCGGTACTAATTCCATTAATACCCCTTGCAGCAAAGAAGAAATATGATAAGTTAAATCAGCATCATCTTTTTTTAATGTTATCGTTGCACGATTCAGCATAAATTTTAGATTCTCTCCTTTCGTCCAGATCGGCTTCCCACAAGCAGTACTTTAACTAATATTTAAAAATTCTATATTTTATGTATTTTTATCTAGTATACCATATTGCAACTTATATAGCAGTATAATATTCTGTTTTCTTACTAGTATCATTTTATTAAATACTCATTAATATTGAAACGGCAAAAAAATAATACTTTTCGTTCCGTATTATGCTATTTTTTCTGGTATAATATTTATCTAAGTTCCGTCATTGAGAACCCGGCATGGATGATGTCTCTACGAACTGATACCAAAAAATTTCTATGAGGGAGTAAAATGTCTTTTTTTAATTATGATGAAGGTTATTATACTGGAAATAATAAGCAACACCTAAATTTAAGTCTCTACGCTTGGGAAACAATTCAAGCAGACATGTTCACTTTTAAAAACGGCAGTCTTTCTGGATTTTTAAACAGAATTTTTCACTATTATCATCCTCTTGCAGAAGCTTCTGTTTCTTTAGCAGTGCAGAAATATAGTGATGAGCTGAATGAACTCTTAGCCTCCGTTTGTGGTGATCAAAAAACGAAAGAAAAAATAGCTAATGAGTTAATCAATCAGAAGAAAAAATTCTTAATTAAAAAAAATCAATCCTATGAGAAGGGGCACCCTTTTAAATTCTGGTTAAATAATAGCAATTGCGAATACTTATCCGGTGAATATTCCGAATGCAAGGAAGAATTGTTTTACAGCACAAGAGGTCAATATATCAAGAGCGTTATTGAAGAATATACGAGATTGCCTTATGTTCAACGAGAATTAGTCTACTTCCAGGAATCTATTACTATTATGAAACTTGCCATAAATAAAAAAATGCAACTGCGAATACAGACGGATCAAAATAGTATATACAGTGTTTATCCCTACAAAATTCTTTGTGATCCACTGTCTACCACAAACTATTTAGTAGGCTATTCCAAAACCTATAATTCCTCAGCAAACGAGAAACAACCTTGCTCTTTTAAAATTTCAGCGCTCCAAAGTATCAAGATTGAAAAAAGTAAGAGTGCTTTTCTAAAAAAAGCTGAAAAAGAAAAAATCGAAACAATTCTCAACGTTCAAGGCGTTCAATTTATGGTAGGAAATACTGTCGAAGAAATTAAAGTTAAACTCTCCAGTGACGGTGTTTATAAATATCAACGTTTTACCCATTTACGCCCACGATTAGTAGAAATACAGGATGATAATATCTTTGTGTTCAGATGCACTCCAGCACAAGCCGAGTTCTATTTTTTTAAATTTGGTGAAGATGCTCAAGTCATATCTCCATTAACACTGAGGAACAAGTTTAAGTCTATGTATCAAAAATCAGTTAAAATATATTCAGCGCCTCCCTCACAATAAGGGTAGGTAGCTACCAGCATGCCGCACAGCCTTTCACTATTGTTATCGAATAAACCAACTGTAATCCTTACGGCAATCTAAGATATAATCCACATACACGGTGTCGTCTTGAATTTGATGAAGGATAAGAGACCTCTTTGGCGTAAACAGCTTGTGCCATAAAACAGAGAGTAGTATTCTACCCATACTGCACTCATTTCATACAATCAAGTCAATACGTACGAATAGTTCTTGATAAAACTCTTGCCTGCACTTCTATATAGATACCGGTATTTATGATATAATGGCCATATTGAGATAAGACAGGAGGAAATTATGAGTGGGAAGAATTACTGGCGGTTACAGAAATTTTCAATT
>CAUWJW010000068.1:0-11549 GCA_963558985.1 uncultured Clostridia bacterium
GGCAAAATAAATTATGGAGTATGTATATACATTTTTAATAGGCGGCGCCATTTGTGTAATTGGTCAAATTCTAATAGATGTAACGAAACTGACGGCGCCGCGGGTTTTGGTACTGCTTGTAGTAGCAGGAGCTGTACTGCAGGGTTTAAATTTATATGAACCTCTGGTGCAGCTGGCACAGAGCGGAGCAAAAGTTCCGCTTCCGGGATTTGGGTATACACTTGCAAAGGGAGCCATGGAAGGAGCTCAGCAGGGGCTGATAGAAGCTGTCTCAGGTGGGGTAAAAGCTGCTGCCGGAGGCATTACTGTTGCCATCGCATGGGGTTATCTTGTGGCGCTGGTATTCAATCCTAAATCCATTCGATAGAAAAAAAGCTATGCACAAAAGTATCATGCATAGCTTTTATTCTATCTTATTTAGTCATCGCCATCCTCAATATCAGGAGAGTCTGTCGGAGGCTGCGTTGTCGGAGCCTGCGTTGTCGGAACCTGCGTTGGAGGCTGCGTTGTCGGAGCCTGCGTTGGAGGCTGCGTTGGAGGCTGCGTTGCAGAAGGACGGGTTGTCGGCACAACTACGTTGCGTGTAGTTTCACTGTTTTCTCCATCTGTAGAATTGTAGCTGCTTTCACTAGAATAGCTAGGTCTTCTAACACTGGAATAGGTACCGTCTACATAGTACTCTCCGTTAATACGACTTACATTATCCGGCTGTTCAGGATAGCTGCCGTAAGGAAGATCGGCACAAACCTGCCCCATAATATTGCTCCACAGGCGAGCTGCAGAAGCAGAACCTTCACTCAGTTCAATATTTACGTCATTTCCAATCCAGACAGCAGCGGTATACTGCGGAGTAAAGCCTACGAACCAGGCGTCATAGTTGTCAGTGGTAGTACCTGTTTTTCCGGCAGCAGGCTGGCTTCCAATAGCGGCAGTTTTTCCAAGACCGTTGGTAACAACACTTCTGAGGATGCTGGTCATAATAAAGGCAACTCCTTCATCCAGCACTTCCTCTGTCTCCGGTGTTTTATCAAAGAGAATCTCATCATCGCCATTTGTAATTTTTGTATAAGCGACAGGCTCTGTGTAAGTACCTCTGTTAGGGAAAATTCCGTATGCCGCTGCCATTTCAAGTGGCGAAATTCCCTTTGTCATACCTCCCAATGCCAGAGCTGCAGGGTTAAGGTCGTTGGTTGCGCCATCCTCTACGATTGTTGTAACACCCATTTTTTTCAGCTGCGATACCGGGAATTCCGGACCCATTTGCTGATACGTCTTAACTGCACAGACATTGACGGACTGCTCTACTGCGGTACGCAGTGTCATATGACCGCGATATCCGCTATACCAGTTCTTTGGCCAGGTTCTGCCGTTTACTACCATAGGCGCATCATTGATGACGCTGCCGGCGGTAATATAGCTTCCCCAGTTACTTCCGTCAGATGTAGACAAGTTCATAGACTCCCCTTTTTCAGCAGCATTAAAGGAACTTTGAAGTGCAGAGGAGTATACGGCCAGAGGTTTGATGGAAGAACCCGGCTGACGCGGGCTGGTTGCCCGGTTGTGGAGCATTTTTCCACTGGTGTTTCTTCCGCCTACCATAGCCTTTACACCACCGCTCTTGTAATCCATAATTACGACGGCAGATTGCGGCTGTACCACTTCCTGTCTCAAGCTGTAATTATCAGGCTTTACTATAAGCTTGCTGCCCCGCTTCACAAAAAAGTCAGGATAATCTTTAAGGAATTCAGCAGAGATGATACAGTTTCCGGCTGCATCTTTTGTCTTGTATCCCTGCGGGATAGAAAGCACGCCTCCCTGAATCGTATAGAATTTTCCATCACTGCCTCTGCGGTACATATTCTTGAATTCGGTGCTTACATCTTCGGCATTGTTGACTGTAATATCGTAGAACAGAAGACGTTTGCCCTGATAAAGGGTAAGACTTCCGTCACTGTTTTTACGGTATTCGTTTTTTGTCAGTGTAAAATAATCCTTATCATTAAAATAATTGTCATAATCGTAAAGCAGGATGTTTCCTGTTTCGCTGTTGAGAATGTTGCTGTCGCCATCCATACGGATGTTTGTAACACTTGGGAAATTGGAGCTTTCACTGAATTCCTGCTCTGCAATTTTCTGGGCGCTCTTGTTCATAGTAGTATAGATTTTCAAGCCGCCTGTATAAATATGGTTTTGTGCGTCAGCTTCATTCCAGCCGTATTCCTCCATAATATCCTGTTTGACCTGTTCAAGCACATAGTCCGTAAAGTAGGAGGAAAAACCGCTTCCTTTATCAGCTGTTACGTTCATCTTCTTTTTCAGTTTTTTATCAAGGGCTTTGTCTGCTTCCATGCGGGAAATATACCCCTGATCCACCATGTTTGCCAGTGTCAGCTCACGGCGGTTTTCCGACAAATCTCCATTATAAGCATAAACAAGACTTTCACTTTGCGCCAGTACATCGTTTTTTTCAACCTGGACGGTTCCGATCGGATAGGACTTGACCAGAGCAAAGGAATCCGGAGACTGAGGAAGAGAGGCCAGAGCTACACATTCAAGGAGATCCAGTTTCTTGACACTTTTTCCGAAGTACGCCTGGGAAGCTGCTTCCACACCGTAATTGTTAAAGCCGAGGTAAACCGTATTTAAGTACGCTTCCAGAATCTGTTCTTTAGTAAGATTTTTTTCAATCAGAACCGTATAGTAAGCTTCCAGTATTTTTCGGCTCATCGATCGGGTGCTCTTGGTATCTGCCAGATAAATATTTCGGGCAAGCTGCTGGGTCAGGGTACTGGTACCGCTGATCTGACCGCCTCCGAAAATACTTTCCTTGATGGCTCCCATGATACGGACAAAGTTGAAACCATGGTGATCCCAGAATGTTTTGTCCTCAATAGCCACAATAGCATTGATCATATCTTCCGGGAGCTGTTCGTATGTAACATTGATTCGATTGCCTTCTTCTGAGAAAACACTCTCAATCTCTTTTCCGCGATCATCATAGATGGTGGAACGCTGAGAAAGACGGCTATAGATGTTATCTGCATCAATATTATGGGTATCTGCCGTTAAAATAAGGACGCCCACATAGGCGACTACGGCAAGAATAATAAGCAGGAAGACTAAAAGAATGACTCTCAGAACCTTCTTCCTTGTGCTCATTGGTTTTTTCTTCTTTTTTCCTCTTTGTTTAGGCGCAGAGCCAGAAGATGAGGAGTTGCGTCCCTTCGGATTTTGAACCGGAGCTCCGGTTCGGGACTGGCGGTGCGTGCCGGCTGCAGAAGTTCCTGCCTGTCTGCTGCCTTCGGTCTGGTTTACTTTATCAAATTCGGCGAAAAACTCATTGATATCGTCAGAACTTGATTTTCGATTGAATTTATCTTTATCAGCCAAAACAATTTCCTCCTACCTATAATCTTATAAAATGTCTTAATCAGCAATCAAATATTACTTTTGAAAGGCGAAATAATTATATCATATAGGAAAGAAAAAGTTAAATGGTTTATAGGATTCTTTAAGAT
Source organism: uncultured Clostridia bacterium (assembly GCA_963558985.1). Classification (GTDB taxonomy): domain Bacteria; phylum Bacillota; class Clostridia; order Peptostreptococcales; family Anaerovoracaceae; genus Hominibacterium. The sequence continues at coordinate 3,519 of CAUWJW010000068.1, forward strand.
TTCTGTAAGAGAATGTTAAGTAAAGAAGCTTGAAAAAATACATAAAATGTAATATAATCAACATAATGTAAGTGGAGAGCCGTAATGTCTCATGGAGGACAGCATGAGGCGAGTTTTTGTTTTTATAGCGATCGGTATGGGAAGCGGTGCGGTCGCCGGGGATCTGGCAGAGATGGATACATTTGGCTGGTGGATAGGAGCAGTGACAGCTTTTCTTCTGGCAGCAGCAAGTTCTGTTTTGATGAAACACAGCAGGGGGAAGTGCTTCATCAGGACAGGTATGGCTTTGTGTGCTTTTTTTATCGGGGGCATGCTTTTGCAGTCATATGCAGCAGAGGCAGATGCACGGGCGACCCGGCTTGCAGAACTGCATGAGATAGAGGGAACTGTTGTAAGTATGCGGCAGACGGCAGATAAGATGCAGGTGACGGTACGGACAGATCAGGGAGATGTGCTTGTCGGGTGCTATAACAGCCGGCTGCAGCCGGTCATGCTTGCAGGGAAAAGCGTCCGATGCTCTGGAGATCTCTTTCTCCCTCAGCAGAGAAGAAATCCGGGATGTTTTGACTATCGCAAGTACCTTATGTCTTGCGGCATTTCGGCACAGATGACGGTCCGTAATATAGAGGTAATAAAAGGGAATGCTTCTTTTCTGCACCGCAGCGCTATCTTAATTCGTGAGCATTTTGCCCGGGAACTGGCGGTCAGCATGAAAGAACCTGTCCGGGGGATGGTGACAGCCATGCTCTTTGGAGATAAAAGTATGCTGGACCGGGAAGTGTATGAGACTTTTCAGAAGAATGGCACGGCTCATATTCTGGCGGTCAGTGGCCTGCACATCGGCTTTTTATATGGGATTTTTAATTTTTTCTGGCGGGGGAGGAAAGGGCTGTTTTTTTATGGTACAGCATCAGTCCTGCTTTTTGCTTATGCGGCACTGGCAGAGTTTTCGCCTTCCGTTGTACGGGCGGTTTTGATGATTTTGATGCATCTGGGAGCAGGGGTGTTCCGGCGCAGGTATGATCTTCTTACAAGTACAGCATTTACCTTTATGCTGATGCTGGTATACAATCCTATGCAGTTGTTTCATACCGGGTTTCAGCTGTCTTTTCTGGCGATGGCGTCTCTGGGCGTGATTCTTCCCTGCATGAAGGAGGTGTACAGCGGGATTTTTCTTTCCTCTCTGGCGATTCAGGCAGGAATGATGCCTTACACAGCGTATCTTTTTAACTATATATCCTGGAGTGCTTTTTTGGTCAATGTGCCTGTGATTTTTCTTGCGGGGATTTTGATGCCTGCAGCTATGAGCATGATTCCGTTTTCTTTTTTATGTGAACCGCTTTTTCAGGCAGCTGCTCTTTTTTTGGAACAGGGGTGCCGGATTTTGCTGTGGATCAACGACTTCTTTTATATGGAAGGAAGTCTTTTTTTTGATACAGCAAGTCCGCCTGTTTTTTTTACAGCAGCGTATTATGGAATTCTTTTTCTGGCAGTTTCGGAAAAGGGAAGAATTCTTTTTATCCGAAAAAAGTGGAAAGTTTTAGCGGCAGGCGCAGGTATGGTGCTGCTCTTTTCGGGATTGCTGGCAGTCTCTCTGCAGGAAGGGTTTTCCGGACCGGGAGTAACTTTTGTAGATGTGGGGCAGGGAGACTGCATTCATATAAGAACGCCGGAGGGCAGGAACTATATGATTGACGGGGGAGGCAGCATCCGTTACGATGTGGGGAAAAAAACATTAAAGCCTTACCTTTTGAAAAATGGAGTTACAAAACTAGATGCCGCCTTTGCAACCCATTTGCATGAGGATCATTTTGGCGGACTCCGCTCGCTGGCTCAAGAAGGGCTTATAGAAAAGATAGGTGTGTATGAAGGAAACCGGCTGCTGGAGGACAAGCTGGAACAAGAAACAGATGCGGAACTATTTTATCTATACAAGGGGCAGCGGGTCGTTCTGGGAGAAGGCATCTTTTTGGATATTCTGGCGCCGGAAAGAAAAAACAGCCGGGAGTATGAACTGCTGGCCCGGAAGCAAGATGATGAAAATGCCGGCAGTCTGATTATGAAGTTGACATTTTTGGATATGACTGTTCTCATTACAGGTGACATTGATCAGGAGGGAGAAGAATTGCTTATGAAATCGTGTACAAGGGAACAATTACAATGTGATGTTCTGAAAGTTGCGCATCATGGAAGTAAGTACAGTTCTTCAGAAGCATTTCTGGATGTAGCTTCTCCGGAGATCGCTGTGTTTCAGGTAGGAAGAAACAGCTTTGGACACCCTGCACCCAGTGTGATTGAAAATTGCAGACAAAAAGGTATAATGGTATACAGAAATGATACTTCCGGCGCCATACGAACAGGCAAGAACAAGGACGGAAACAGTATTTTAGTACAGAGAATGATAGAGTAGAGGTAGATATGGCAGCATATGAGAGTATGAGAAAAAAAGAGCACGCATTTCAAAAAATAGGCAAAGATCTGAAAGCAGATGCTATTCCGGGAGTGGTTTTGCTGTGTGGGGAAGAACAGTATCTGGTACACTGGGCCGCAGAACAGCTTATTAAAAAATATGTAAACAAGGCATGTGAAAGCTTGGATCTGACAAGGCTGGATCCGGATGGTCTTACTGTGGAAAAAATAAAAGAAAGCTGCGAGACGTTGAGTATGATGTCTGCCAGGCGGGTTGTATTTCTGCCGGAATTTCCGCCTGCCTCGGGAAATTCATTAAAAGGTTTTTCTCAGGCAGATGAAAAAGAACTTCTGGAATATATCAAAGAAGTCCCGGATACCTGCCTGTTGCTGATTACTGCAGGAGCTCCTGATGAAAAAAATAAGAAAAAAAGCAAACTGCATACCGCAGTTGGAAAGGCCGGAGCCGTATACGACTTCGGACCGCTGACCGGCGCACAGCTGAAATCATTTGTTGTAAAGAGATTGAAAGCATCCGGCAAGATCTGCAGAAATTCAGTCATTGATATGCTCATTGCGGACAGTGGATATGGAAATAAGGAAATTGATTATAACCTATATAATCTGGAAAATGATATAAAAAAAGTGATTGCACACAGTGATGGAGAAGAAATTGTTTCTTCTGATGTAGCCCTGACGATTTCAACTAATTTGGAAACCAATGTATTCGCTATGCTGGATGCGATCAGTCGTAACCGGAAAGATGAAGCATACAGGCTTCTTCATAACCTCCTTGTGAGCGGCGAAGGCGTTTATCGGCTGCTGGCACTGATTTCCTCTCAGCTGGAACTGATTCTGGAAGTGAAAGAAATGCGGGAAGAAGGTTTGAAACCGCCACAGATGCAAAAAATTTTAGGTGTGCATGAATTCCGTATTAAAAAGGCTATGAGTGTGACAGAAAAGTATTCTAGGGAGGGGTTAAAAAGGATCTTGTCAAAGGCATATGAAATAGACGGCAATATTAAAAACGGACTATTGGAGCAGACGCTGGCTTTGGAACTGTTTATTGCGGAAATCTGACGGGAAAACAGCTTTGAAACCTCTGCCAAACAGCGCTGCAGCCCTGTGAAAAGAGAGAGCAGCAGATGAATAGACAGAAAAGTAAAATAATTGCGTACTTTGTGATGAATAGAATTGATTTTCTGTCTCAAATTTGATACAATGTAAAAGTTCACGCTTGTTGCAGCGTATATGAAAGTAGTTACACTGTATGTTCAGCTATTGCGAACAGTAGAGGAAAGTTGCTGGAAAGCAGGTGATTTCATAGTACAAGTCCAAATATAGGAATTTATAAAAAAATTTGATAATTTGAAAAACTTTAAAATTGATTTTGGATAAAACCTTTGTTACAATAAACAATACAAAGCCTTATTAATTTTGAAGGAAACATTTTAGGAGGATTACGACATGAGTGAAAAAGGTTGTTGCTGTGGTCACACTATGGATCAACAGTTTACAGAATTGGCTCCGGTGCTGGAAAAATATGCAAAAGTACCGGGAAGCCTGATCACAATTCTTCAGAAGACTCAGGATATTTACGGCTATCTGTCCATGGATGCGATTGCATATATATCCCAGGCGACCGGCATTAAACCGGCTAAGATTTACGGCGTTGCCACTTTTTATTCTCAGTTCAGATTAAAACCTGTAGGTAAATATCTGATTATGCTTTGCAAGGGCACAGCTTGCCATGTAAATGGCGCAGATACCATTGAAGAGTCCATTTGTGAGTATTTGAATATCAAAGATGGAGAAACAACAGAAGATGGTTTATTCACCTTAAATAATGTAGCTTGCTTGGGCTGCTGTTCCCTGGCTCCGGTCATGATGATCAAAAGTGCGGATGGGGACGAAACCTACGGAAACCTGACAAAAGATTCTGTAAAAGAAGTTTTGGCAGAAATCAGGAAGAGAGCATAGGAGGTGAAAGACAGTATGAGAGTTATAATCGGACAGGGTAGCTGCGGAATCGCTACAGGAGCGAAGAAGACAGCAGCTGAATTTGAAAAGCAGATCGCAGCCAGAGGTCTGGATGTATCGGTAGGCCTTACAGGTTGTGTTGGGACATGTTATTTGGAGCCGATTGTTGATATATATAATGACAATGGAGAATTGACCCGATATGTGAAGGTACAGCCTGAAAACGTAGAGACTATTGTAGCATCTCACCTGGAAAAAGGGCAGCCGGTGGAAGAGCTTGCCATCCCTGAAGAGGATCTGCAGTTTATTGACAAACAGCAGAGAGTGGTACTGCGCAACTGCGGGATTATTGATCCGGAAAATATTGAAGATTACATAGAAGCAGGCGGCTATAAGGCCATTGAAAAAGCAGTGAAGACAATGACCGCCGAAGAAGTTATCGAAGAAATTAAAGTTTCCGGTCTGCGGGGCAGAGGAGGAGCAGGCTTCCCGACTTGGTTCAAATGGGATGCCGCAAGAAAAAGCCCGGGTACAGAAAAATATCTGGTCTGCAATGCAGATGAAGGAGATCCGGGTGCCTTTATGGACCGTTCCGTTCTGGAAGGAGATCCACATTCCCTTTTGGAGGGTATGATTATCGCAGGGTATGCCATGGGAGCAAACGAGGGTGTAATTTACTGCCGTGCTGAATATCCTCTGGCAATCAGCAGACTTGAGATTGCCATGGATCAGGCCAGAGAAAAGGGATTCCTGGGAAAAGATCTGTTTGGAAGCGGGTTTGACTTTGACATCCGCATTAAAGCCGGCGCCGGGGCATTTGTCTGCGGAGAAGAAACAGCGCTGATTGCTTCTCTGGAAGGCGAGCGGGGTATGCCGCGTCTGAAGCCGCCGTTTCCTGCAGCAAAGGGATACTGGCAGAAGCCGACAGATATTAATAATGTAGAGACTCTGGCAAATGTACCTTGGATCTTGTATCACGGAGGAAGTGCGTTCGGATCTATGGGTACAGAAAAATCCAAGGGTACGAAAGTTTTTGCTCTGGCAGGAAAAATTAAAAAAGGCGGTCTCGTAGAGGTTCCTATGGGCCTTCCTCTCAGAGATGTCATCTATGGCATCGGAGGAGGAATCAAGAACGACAAAGAATTTAAGGCAGTCCAGATGGGAGGTCCTTCAGGAGGATGCATCCCGGCAAGCCTGATTGATACACCTGTAGATTATGAGAATATTACAAAGACAGGTGCTATTGTAGGATCCGGCGGTATGATTGTTATGGACGAAACTACCTGCATGGTAGATATGGCAAGATATTTCCTGGATTTTACAAGGAAAGAGTCCTGCGGAAAGTGTAACTACTGCCGTATCGGAACAAAGAGAATGCTGGAGATTCTGGAAAGAATCACACAGGGAGAGGGCCGTGACGGAGATATAGAACTGCTGGAAGAACTGGCAATGAAGATTAAAGACGGCTCCATGTGCGGTCTGGGTCAGACAGCGCCGAATCCGGTGCTGACTACACTGAAATATTTCAGAAACGAATACGAAGACCATATTTATAAGAAAAAGTGTACTGCAAAATCCTGTAAGGCATTAATTACTTATGAAATTACAGATGCCTGCAAGGGCTGTACTCTCTGCTCGAAGAAATGTCCTGTAGATGCAATTTCCGGAGAAGTAAAAGGAAAGCATGTCATTGATCAGGATAAATGTGTCAAGTGCGGAAGATGTATGGAAAACTGCAAATTTGATGCAATTACGGTAGAGTAAGAGAGGAGGAAGAATACAATGAATAAATTCAGATTAAATATTGACGGCAAAGAAGTTCTGGGTATCCCGGGGCAGACCATTTTAGAAGTCGCCAGAGAAAATGATATCTTTATTCCAACTCTCTGCTTTGACGAACGCACCAAAATTTATGGTTCCTGCGGTCTTTGCGTTTGCGAAGTGGAAGGTAATCCGAAACTGGTAAAAGCCTGTGCCACTGAAATCGCACCGAATATGGTAATCAGAACCAATACAGAACGAGTTGTCGGCTCCAGAAAGACAAACCTGGAACTGCTTCTTTCCAATCATGTGGGAGACTGTAGACCTCCATGCGTACTGGCATGTCCTGCACATACAGACTGCCAGGGCTATGTGGGGCTGATTGCGAACGGAGAATACCGGGAAGCACTGGAACTGGTAAAAGATAAAATTCCGTTTCCGGCATCTCTGGGAAGAGTCTGTCCGCATCCATGTGAAGATGAATGCCGGAGAGGGCTCATAGATGAACCGGTTTCTATACAGATGCTAAAGCGTTTTGCAGCAGATCAGGATTTGATGGATGAGGAAGTATTCCTGCCTGAGTGCGACCCGGATACAGGCAAAAGTGTGGCTGTAATCGGCGGCGGTCCTATGGGGCTTTCTGCAGCGTACTTCCTGCGGCAGATGGGACATAATGTGACGATTTTTGAAGCCATGCCAAAAGCAGGCGGTATGCTCCGTTACGGAATTCCGGAATACCGTCTTCCGAAAGAAGTGCTGGATATGGAAATCGCAACCATTCAGCACATGGGCGTTGAAATCGTAACCAATACAAAAGTCGGAACCGATATGCCGTTTGAAACGATACGCGGAGACTTTGATGCAGTTCTTCTGGGGATTGGAGCATGGGTGTCCACCGGTGTCGGATGCAAAGGAGAAGATGCCGAAGGTGTAATCGGAGGAATTGATTTCCTGAGAAAAGTCGTAAGAAATGAAGAAATCCGTATGGGTGACAAAGTAGCAATCGTCGGCGGCGGAAATACTGCCATGGACGCATGCAGAACAGCAGTACGCCTTGGAGCAGGAACAGTCTATAATATTTACAGACGTACAAAAGAGGAAATGCCGGCTGATATGCTGGAAATCGAAGAAGCTGAAGAAGAAGGCGTTATCTTTAAGAACCTGACGAATCCTCTGGAAGTTATAGCGGATGAGAACGGGCATGCCAAAGCGGTCGTTCTGCAGGTTATGGAACTGGGAGAGCCTGATGAGTCAGGAAGAAGAAGACCGGTTCCTGTAGAAGGGAAAACAGAAACCATAGAAATCGATACACTGATCCTTGCAATCGGTCAGGCTGTGGATGCCACTCCTTTTGATGTAGAAAAAACAAGGAAGAAGGCAGTGGTTTATGATGAAAAAACATTCCGTACCAGTCTGCCGGGTGTATTTGCGGCAGGTGACTGCGGAAATGATAAGATCTCCATTGCAGTAGAAGCCATTGCAGATGCCAGAAAAGTATCTTATGTGATTGATGCATACCTCAGTGGTGAAACTGTAAAATATGAAAAACCATATGTTGTAACAAGAGATGATATCACAGAAAAAACATTTGAAGACAGAGAGCGTCAGTGCAGGCCAAAATATGACGTACTGTCTCCGGAAGCGAGAAAAGACAACTTCACAGAAGTAGTTGTTACTGGATTTGATGCAGAACAGGCCGAAGAGGAAGCGCATCGCTGCCTGGAGTGTGGATGTCACGACTATTTTGAGTGTAAGCTGATTGATCTGGCCAACCAGTATGATGTAAATCCGGAAAGACTGGCAGGCGATAAGAATGCCATCGAATTTGAAGATGATCATCCGTTTATTGTCAGAGATCCGAACAAATGTATTTTGTGCGGT
>CAUWJW010000069.1:0-11526 GCA_963558985.1 uncultured Clostridia bacterium
TGAGAGCACAGATTACCGGTCTGCAGACTGCACAGAAGAATGCAGAAGACGGTGTTTCCCTAGTGCAGACAGCAGAAGGTGCACTGACAGAAGTACATTCCATGCTCAACAGAATGGTAGAGCTGGCTACACAGTCTGCGAATGGTACTTACAGCACATCTAACCGTGCAGAAATGCAGAAGGAAATTGATGCACTGACTAAGGAAATCGATAGAATCAGTGAAACTTCCAACTTTAATGGAACAAAGTTATTCTCTGGCGGTACTGCTAAAATTGATGTGAAGATTTCTGCTACAATAGCGGCGGGCGCTCCTGCAATAGGGACTAATGCAAGTGGAAACACTACATATGATTTGAGCAAACTGGCAAACGATGATACCATTACAATTAATGGAAAAACTTATACAAAAGGTGCTGCAAATGATCCTACAAAAAATACTTTTGATACTCTTGACAATTTAGCGAAAATGGCAGGAGTAGATATTGATTCAAAGACTACAACTGCTACAACTATCACGGTAAAGGGTGTTTCCATTGCTCTCCATGTAGGAGAATCTTCCGCAGATGCCAATGGAATTGCAGTGCAGATTAAAGAGATGACCTCAGATACATTAGGTGTAAAAGGTTTGGATATCACAACAGCTGATACTGCAAAAACTGCTATTGATACAGTAAATGCTGCCATCGATTCTGTATCCAGCATCCGTTCCGACCTTGGAGCACTGCAGAACAGACTGGAACACACCATCAACAACCTGGGCGTACAGACAGAAAACATCACAGCTGCTGAAAGCAGAATCCGTGATGTAGACATGGCCAAGGAAATGATGGCTTACACTAAGAACAACATTTTAGTTCAGGCTTCCCAGGCTATGCTGGCGCAGGCAAACCAGGTACCACAGGGCGTACTGCAGTTATTACAGTAACCCGTGGGATATACGCAGGAATACATCAGAATATGATGCAGTGGCGGCATTGATGTAAGTCTTTGTTGTCAAACAAATAAGAAAAGATACACAAAAGGGAGCATGCCTTGCAAACAGGCAGCTCCCTTTTTGCGAAAGGATGTTTACATGCAGCTTACGATTGAGAAATGCATGACTTTCCTCATACGAAAAAAGAAGCCTGCACCGGCGGTCAAAAACCACCAAAGCAGGCTTCTTTTGAAAGGGAAAAGCTTTGAGAAAAGATTATTCTTTTCCCTCCGCCATAGCATGGTCAAACAAGTCAGTGATTTCCCGAGAAGGGGAGCGGTCAGTCAGCGTTACAATTACCGCACAGATCAGCCCTGCGGCAAATCCCGGAAGCAGCTCATAGATACCTGTGGTTTCCGTCAGGAAATTGTACCACAGCACATCCACCACAGCGCCGCCCACTACACCGGCAATAGCGCCCTTGTATGTAAACCTTCTCCAGAACAGAGAAAGCAGAATCACAGGACCAAAGGAAGAACCGAATCCCGCCCAGGCATTTTCCACCAGATTCATAATGGCCTGCGCTCCGGAGCCTTTGCTGGAAGCAATGAAAAAGGCAATCACAGCAACAATCAGCACAACAATTCTGCCCACCCAGAGCAGCTCTTTTTCACCGGCATCTTTGCGGATAATCGGCTTATAAATATCAGCAGTAAAGGAACTGGATGCAACCAGAAGCTGAGAGTCTGCCGTAGACATAGAAGCCGCAATAATGGCAGCCATCAGAACACCGGCCAAAAAGCTCGGGAACAGCCTTCTTGCAAACTCAACAAACACCATCTTCTGAGAACCGTCTGCCAGCAGATCTTCAGCAAGAATCATTCTGCCGAAATAAGCAATCAGACATGCGCAGCCCAGGGTAATGATTACCCAGACAATGGCCATGACCGCACTTTTTTTCACCATAGAAGGTTTCTCGATGGACATGAAACGCACCAGAATGTGCGGCATGCCAAAGTAGCCCAGCCCCCAGGCAAGTCCGGAAACAATCTCCTGCCACGGCGCTGCAAAAGGACCGGTGCCAAAGACGCACTCCACCATCTCGCCGCTTACGGCATCCTGATAGGAATACACAGCAGACAGCGCAGAAGTGTCCAGATCCTGCGTAACAACTACAATAATCGGGACAGCCAGCAAAGCAAAGAACATCAGAAGCCCCTGGAAAAAGTCAGTCCAGCACACTGCTTTGAATCCGCCGAAGAACGTGATTACCAGCATGGCGAGGGCAAAAATGATCATTGCCGTCTGCGTGTCCAATTTAGGAAATATCGTTGTAAAAATAGAAGCCCCTGCAACATAGGCAGATGCCACATAAATGGTAAAGCAGACGAAAAAAATAATCGCACAGATTACCTGCAGCGTATGGCTTTTAGTCAGAAAACGGTTTCCCAGATACTGGGGAATCGTAATGGCATCCCCGGCTGCATGGGAAAACTGTCTCAGCCTCTTGGCAACAAAAATCCAGTTGGCAGCAGTACCCAGTGCCAGACCGATGCCGATCCACATCTGACCGAAGCCGAACGCAAGAATACTTCCCGGAAGCCCCATCAGCAGCCAGGCCGACATATCGGAGGCCTGCGCCGACATGGCTGTGACCCATGGACCCATCTTTCTTCCGCCCAGGAAGAAATTTGCTTGTGTTTCTTCTTTGCGCTCTTTAAAGAAAAAGTAAATACCTACGCCGACAATTGCAACGAAGTATAAGGCAAATGCTAAAATCTCACCATTCATTTAATAAAATCTCCTTTTTTATGGATGTATGACTATAATTTCTGCTGAATGATTTTTTCATCAGCCTTCACAGTATATCACATTGAAAATAAGAATAAAATGCAGAACGAATTCTATACACAAAAGATGAAAACTCTCACATAATAACGCTAAAACTATTGAAAAATAAAGGATTTAATGGTAGACTCTATACTAGTCAGATATAAATACGAAAAATAAATCAGATGAAATGATGAAAAAAAGCGAAAGAAATACAAAAGGAAAAATTGTTGCTGCAGCATGGAAGCTGTTTTACCAGCAGGGCTATGACAGTACCACAGTAGAAGAAATCGTTGAGGCTTCCGGGACATCCAGAGGCTCTTTCTACCATTATTTTGAGGGAAAAGATTCGTTGCTGTCCTCGCTTTCGTACCTGTTTGATGATAAGTATGCACAGCTGGAAAAAGAGCTGGATCCTATGCTTACGCCTGTGGAGAAATTAAAGTATCTCAATCAGGAACTGTTTCTTCTCATTGAAAACACAGTCTCTGTGGAACTGCTCAGCCGGCTGTTTGCCACTCAGCTGACAACTAATGGGGAGAGGCATCTCCTCAACACAAACAGGACTTACTATAAGCTGCTGCGGAAAATCACAATAGAAGGAAAAGAACAGGGTATTTTTAAAGAAGAGCTGTCTGTCAATGATGTCACAAGGGCATATGCCATGTTTGAGCGGGGACTGATGTATGAGTGGTGCATTTCAGGAGGAAACTACTCCCTTTGCCAGCATGGACAGATGCTGCTTTCGCTGTTTCTGGCAGGGCTCTGCAGATAACCTGACAGAGATTCTCTTCTGCTGCTGTTTTTGTTGCAGAATAAAGTAGATTTTCACGCCGGGTTGTGATAGAATACAAAAAGATGACATAGCTGGAAATCCCTTGGTTTCTGGCTTTTTTCCAATGGAGGTAGATATGAAGGATATAACAGTAAAGTCTCTTTTCAGGGAAACGGACAAATATGCGGATCAGGAAGTTCTGGTACAGGGCTGGGTAAGAACCAATCGTGGTTCCAATAAATTCGGATTTATCGAACTCAATGACGGTACTTTTTTTAAATCCGTACAGGTTGTCTATGAAGCGGAATTTCTGGACAACTTTGAAGAAGTGGCAAAAGCGCCTATTGCAGCTGCCCTTAAGGTTCGGGGAACTTTTACTCTGACGCCGGGAGCCAAGCAGCCTTTTGAAATTAAAGCAAAGGAAGTAACCATTGAGGCAGGCTCTGAATCCGATTACCCGCTTCAGAAAAAAAGACATACTATGGAGTTTTTGAGAGAAATCGCCCATCTGAGACCGAGGAGCAACACTTTTTCCGCAGTTTTCAGAGTGCGCTCTTTAGCAGCCTATGCCATTCACCGTTTTTTCCAGGAAAACGATTTTGTTTATGTGCATACACCGATTGTGACAGGAAGCGACTGTGAGGGAGCAGGGGAGATGTTCCGCATCACAACGCTGGATATGGAAGATCTGCCGAAGACTGAGGAGGGAAAGATTGACTACAGCAAGGACTTTTTCGGTAAGGAAACCAGCCTGACAGTAAGCGGTCAGCTGGAAGCAGAGACCTTTGCCCTTGCTTTTCGCAATGTATATACCTTCGGTCCTACATTCCGGGCTGAGAATTCCAATACAGCAAGACATGCTTCTGAGTTCTGGATGATTGAGCCGGAAGTGGCTTTTGCAGATCTGGAAGACAATATGGATCTGGCAGAAGATATGATTAAATACATCATCCGCTATGTGCTGGAACATGCGCCGGAGGAGATGGAGTTTTTCAATAAATTTGTGGACAAGGGCTTGCTGGAGCGGCTCAATGCGCTGGTAAATGCTGATTTTGGCAGAGTGACTTATACAGAAGCTGTGGAACTGTTGAAGAAGTCCGGCAAGAAATTTGATTATCCGGTAGAGTGGGGAATTGACCTGCAGACGGAGCACGAGCGCTATCTGACAGAAGAAATTTATAAAAAACCGGTGTTTGTAACCGATTATCCGAAGGATATCAAGGCCTTTTACATGCGGCTTAATGATGATAACAAGACAGTGGCGGCATGTGACCTTCTGGTTCCTGGTGTTGGCGAGATTATCGGCGGCAGTCAGAGAGAAGAGCGCTACGATGTCCTCAAGTCCAGAATGGCTGAGATGGATCTGGATGAAAAAGATTACTGGTGGTACATGGATCTGCGCAAATACGGCGGTGTAAAGCATGCAGGCTATGGCCTGGGCTTTGAGCGGATTATTATGTATCTGACCGGGATGAGCAACATCCGTGACGTGCTGCCGTTCCCGAGAACACCGAAAACAGCTGAATTTTAAGAGAAACTGTGGGAGTAGCTGCGAGGCTGCTCCTTTTGCTATGGACTTGCGGGCGGACAGGGAGGTAAGTCAATGAATCTGACGTTATATACTTTGGAGCATATTGTAGAGGTGGCCAAGTGCGGCTCCATATCAAAAGCAGCACAGAACCTGTTTCTTTCGCAGCCACACTTGAGCAACACAATCAAAGCGGCGGAGCAGGAGCTTGGTGTGTCTCTTTTTCGCAGGTCAGCAAAGGGGATGACGTTGACCGAAGAGGGAAGACTGTTTGTAAAAGAGGCAAGGGGGATCTTAGAGCGTGTTCAGGATCTGCAGATGAAAATACAGGTTAAGCCGGAAGCATCGGTTCGCACCAGTATTTCCATTACTCGCTCCTATCAGGTGAACCGGTGTGTGACGAGGTTTATTAATGATTATGCGAATCGGGACTCTATGGTGCTTCATGTAAAAGAGACGAATCCGTTTCAAGTCGTAAAGGATGTGGCTTCCAGAGAGTCGGAACTGGGAGTCCTGCATTTTTTCGATGCACAGAAAGCGTATTTTTTAAATAGCTTTCAGGCGCATGGGCTGAAAGCTGAGCAGCATTATAAGAGAAAGTTTCTGCTTGCGGTTTCGGAGAATAATCCACTTGCAAGTGCGACTTTGATTGAAAAAGAAATGCTGAAGGATCAAGTAGTGGTTATTTACGGTGATTATGAGATTCCTCCGGCTTCCTATGAGGTGATTACCAAGGTGAGCGACATTGTTTTGTCCAGAAGAAGGGTATATGTGTATGAGAGAGCATCGGCTATGGAGATGCTGAAAAACTGCCCCAACACCTATATGTGGATTACAGGGCTACATCCGGATACGCTTAGCCAGTACGGGCTGGTGCTGCGGGAGTGTGCAGATGTAGAAGTGGTGAATCTGGGATACAGTATTTATTCAGAAGAAGAGCCCTTATCCTGGTGTGCAGAAGAACTGCTGAGGCGAATGATAAAAATAGACTGGCAGGAAAAAATCAGGCACCTATAAATCAGACCAATAGGGATATAACGAAAGCGTATTACCCGGCCTTTTGTCTGCTGTGTTAAGATGAACACATAGAAAACGTTTTTAATTTTCAGACAGGAGGTTATAAGAATGGGTTTTAAAAGAACACAGGACGAGATCTGCGATACATTAAAGGGTGGGATTACTGATTTTCCGGGAGCCGAAATCATGTCTGTTTTTTATGAGACAACGCCGGAAGCGATTGAAGAAATCCTTCCGCCGGGACTAAAGCCGTATAAGCAGCCTTTGGTGATAGCAGGATTTAATAATTTTTCTGAAACGAACTTTGAAGTGCCTTATCGGGAAGCGGCGCTGTATGTTTCTGCTGTCCATGAACAAATAGGGCGACCGGGACTGTTTGTTCCGGCGATGACGCTGGATGTGGATATGGGGAGTATTTTAGGCAGGGAAGTAGGTGGCTATCCGAAGAAGTGGGGGAAGCTTTCTCTTAAGCAGGAGGGAACTTCTTATGAAGCCGGTGCTGAACGCCATGGCATTGAATATTACAAGATTAAGGTGGATTTGAACGGAAAGCCGAATGATCCGGATATCATGAAGGAGATTGGTGAAATTCTTACACCTCCTGATCCGGAAGGTCATCCGGGGGCAACGATTATTTATAATTATTTGTGGCCTGCCTCTTCTTGGGCGCACCTTGATGATATCAGTAAGGCACCGAATCCGATTCTTTATACGGTATGGAAGACAAAGCATCCGGGAGAGAAGAAGCCGGTTATCGGAACAGGAGAGGTTATTTACAAGCACTCTGAGCATGATCCGTGGGACAGCCTTCCTGTGGTGAAAACGCTGGGAGCAATTATGACCTTTGACGGAATTGCACTGGATGGAGCACGTACTCCGGAAGATGAGTATCCGGTGGATCCAAAAGCGTATCTGCCATATGCTTATTACGGGTTTGATTATAAACTGGATTAAGGAGGGAGCCAATGTCAGTATTGCTTTGTGTAAAAATGGATCTGGGTGTCCATGATGATAATTTTGATGAAACGATAGAAACTGCCTTTGACATGGAGGGGGCGCAGCGGATGCTGGGGCTTCCGACACTGCAGTGGAAAATTTGGGGGATTGACCCGGGGAAAAAGGAAGGTTGCGGATTTTATCTCTTTGCCTCCAGAGAAGCTGCAGAAGCCTATTCGCAGAAGGCGATTCGGATGCTGCAGGAAAGACCGGGAGTGACAAATGTTACTGCTCAGATTTGGACCATTGCAGAGGAGCAGACACGGATTACAAAGGGGCCGATTGATTTGCCGCAGATCAAGGATCTGTAACGTTCGGATGGACTGTAAAAAAACACTGATGTATTTTGCAACGGATACATCAGTGTTTTTTCATTGCATGTTTCTTGTTATAAGCAGCTGGATTACCCGATTTGTGCGCGGATTCTTGCTTTTGTTCTTTCTTCGCCCAGAATCTGCTGGATTTCCCAGATATCAGGGGACTGACTGCGACCCATGACAGCAATCCGGATGACGGTGCTCACATCGCCTACATGACCCTTGTACTGATCCGGGTTCTTCTTGTAATCTTTCGGACGGGCTGCATAATTGAGATCTTCTGCAATGGCGCGGATCTTATCGAACCACTGACTCTGATCATCGCTGTAGTCATAAGTATCCAGATAGCGAGTCAGAATTTCCTTCGCATCTGCTGCAGCATTTTCCGGATACGCATCTTCAATTTGAAAAAAGTCATCAAAGAAATAACGGATGAAAGAAAAAATCTGCTTTCCGTAGATTAAATCTTTTCTCGGTTTCTTGCCGTCTCTGCCAAGATCCAGAATCTTTTCGATGTAACCTTCGTGTCCTTCAAACAGCGGCAGGATTTCCGGTTTGAATTCAGATGCCCATTCTTTCATGAAGCTGCACAGACGGGAGGCAGGCAGGCGTACCAGAACGTCTTTGGAAACATCGTTGAGCTTGTCCAGGTCAAACAGAGCGCCGGAGTTGCTCATTTTTTCCAGAGAAAACGGGAAGTCGGATGCATCTGCTTCCTGGTCAGCCAGACGCCATTCCTCGTAGTTGGAGTTGAGAATGGTCAGCAGATATTCCCGCACAGCTTCAGGAAGGTAGCCCTCCTGCCTGTAATAGTCCAGAGAAAGCTCCGGATCTTTTCGCTTGGAAAGCTTTCTCTTGTTGCCGTTGTCCATCTTCATCAGCTGGGCAGTGTGGCAAAATACCGGCATGTCAAATCCGAGCTTTTCAAAGAGCTCCACATGGATGGGCAGAGAAGAAATCCATTCTTCACCGCGGATTACATGAGTTGTGCGCATCAGGTGATCGTCAACCACATGGGCAAAATGATAGGTCGGAATACCGGTCGCCTTCAGGATTACGACATCCTGATAGTTTTCCGGCATGGAGAGAACGCCACGGATTCCATCTTCAACAGAAATGGTGCGTGCTTTTTCCGGATCTTCATTTCCCTGGGAGCGAAGACGCATAACGTAACTTTCGCCTGCTGCAAGCTTTGTCTCGATTTCTTCCAGTGAAAGCTCTCTGCAGGCGGCATAATCGCCGTAGATGCCCGGATTTTTTTTCTCTTCTTCCTGTTTTTGGCGGATTTCACCGATTTCCTCTTCTGTTAAGAAACACGGGTAGGCAAGTCCTTTTTTGACAAGCTCTTTGACATAGCACTGGTAAATTTCTCCGCGCCGGCTCTGGTAATAAGGGCCGTAATCGCCTTTGTCCTCCGTGATGCCTGCACCTTCGTCAAAATCAATACCGAAGAAGTCCAGGGAAGTAACGATGGTTTCCACTGCGCCTTCTACATAGCGTTTATCGTCAGTATCCTCAATACGCAGGTAAAAGATGCCGTCGCTCTGGCGGGCCAGTCTTTCATCTACAAAGGCGCCGTAAAGGTTCCCCAGGTGGATAAATCCTGTAGGGCTTGGTCCCAGTCTTGTTACTTTTGCGCCTTCCGGCAGATTGCGGGGCGGATACAGTTTCTCGTAATCTTCCGGTGTTTTTGTGATTTGCGGAAATAATAATTCCGCCAGTTTATCATAATTCATATCAGATTCCTTTCTTCTGCAGTAGTACGTACTTTATTATAGTATGAATTCCATGTGCCTGCAAGGCTCAGCTGCAGTATTTTACAGGAGCTTTCGCCATTTCATCACGAGGAAGGCGAATACGCAGATGAGTGCGCTCCCCAGGCAGATCAGGGCAAATCCGTGGGGAAAATGAGCCAGAGGAATCCATGTGTCAGAGACGTTCATTCCGTAAAGGCCGGAAATGATTGTCGGGATGCCCATGACCAGTGTGATGGCGGTCAGAAGCTTCATGACCCGATTCAGCTTATCGTTGATGACATTAGAAATCAGCTCTCTGGAACCCCGTATAATGTTGATATAAATATCCGTCATTTCGCAGGCCTGCCGGATTTCAATGACCACATCGTCCAGGAGTTCCTTGTCTTCGGAATATTTTTGAATCCGCTCATAGCGGACCAGCCTGTCGATGACCAGCATGTTGGACTTTAAGGAGGCAGTAAAGTAAACCAGATTGGATTCCAGTTCATGAAGATCGATGAGATCTGTATCCTCTGTTTTGTCGTTGATGGCACGGTTTTCAATCTCTTTTCTGCTTCTGTCAATGTAGCGGAGCAGCCGCTGGTATTCCACAGCTACCGCATATAAAAGCTGATAGACAAAACGCATCTGTTTCTTTGTGCTGAAGGTCTTTGTCGTTTTGCGTGCAAAAGAGGAAAAAATGTCGCTTTCCTCGGAGCAGACTGTGATAATGGCATCTTCTGTAAGAAAGACGCCCAGCGGGATTGTTGTGTAGGCGCTTCGTTCGTGCCGCACCTCGGCACTTGGGATGTCCACCAGGATAAAGGTATATCCCGGCTCCTGCTCCACACGGGAAGTTTCTTCGTCGTCGAGAATTGCAATAATGTCGTCTGCATCAATCTGATATCTGTCTGCAATGAGACGGATTTCATCCATCGTGGGATCAGCAAGGTCGATCCAGATTCCGGGCTCGAAGGCTTCCAGCTGAGAAAAAACACCACTTTTTGTTTGATAGATTTGCATCATATTCCTCACCCCCTCTATTCATCTGTTCTTCAGTTTATACGATAAAAGGCGGCGAGTCAATTTAATTCAGTCTGCCAGAACTTTCTTGTGCAGGGCAGAGTGGATGTTCCTTAAGATCCTCTTATAAACTGCAATTTTTACTATCTTTCCGTGCCTATGTGAGATATACTGGAAAAAAGTATTAAATATTAGGAGGAAAAAAGGGTATGAAATTAAGAGAATGGATGGAAGAGCCTTTTGCAGTGGGCAGAGAGCAGGTGATCGGAAGGGAAATAAAGATGAAGGACAGCAGAGCTCTGCTTCTGGGGCTCAGAGAGACCGAAGTGCCGGATGAAGACGGGGAAGGGACTGAAGTCTGGCTGGATGTTCTGGTTCAGGACTCTATGCCAAAAGAGGAAGCTTGGGACGAAGAAGAGGAGGATGAGAATCAGACAAACCGTCAGTGTCTGATTGAATCGATGGATACTGATGGGGAGGTTGCCCTTGTGGATATAGATGCTTTTGTTGTAAATGGCCGCTCCTTTGAGACAATGGAAATGGATATGCAGTATCTGGAAGAAGAAGAGTATGAGGCGTTTTGCCGGATTCGCCGTTATATGCAGGAGGATGCAGTGCCTGACAGCTGGAGCCGGATGGAAACAGATGAGCTGGCATTTGTCTGTTATGCCGTAGATCCGGGCATGTTTGAAATAGACTGGGGCGCTGATATTTTACATGTTGCTGCAGAGAGTGAGAAACCGACTGTAGATGTGCTTGTGGGAAAGGTGATGAAATGCAGACCGGGCAGATATGAGACGCCGGAAACGTTTTCCATAAAAGGGCGTGACGGTGCGCTGATCGGGGTGAAGCTGCACGGTATGAAGCTTGTAGATATTTGGGAGGAAGGCACTGATGAGGAAATCGTGGAAGAGATGGAGAGTCTCTGCGGAAAAGATGAGCGGCTTTTGGTGCTGGAATATGAGGTAGATGCACCGGTGCAGCTGGAATTTTACACAAAGGAGTTTTTGGACGAGCCTGTGGAGCTGGAGGATGCATGCTGCGGAGGCTGGATGTTTTTCGGCGATGAGAAGGGGAGGCAGTACTGCGTCCTGGATGCAGTGCCAAAAGATTTTGATGAAACAGTAGAGGTAGAACTGCTGTCTTACAGCATGTGAGGCTTTTCTTTCGGTGCGTTTTTGGACGGCGGCCTATTTACAGCCCTTCAAAAACTGTAGTAAAATAAAAGAGCAGGCAGGAAGAAACTTAACAAATCGGAGGCAATGTTTATGGAAATAAGGAAAGAAGACACTGTGCAGCAGCCTGATGATCTGATCTTTGTATTGGATATCGGTACGCGCAGTATTATCGGTCTGGCGGGAACGGTTGAGGATGAGAAGCTGAAAGTAAC
>CAUWJW010000070.1:0-11290 GCA_963558985.1 uncultured Clostridia bacterium
CCTTTGTTTTTTCCGCTTTTGTGTTTTAGTGTTTCCATGATTTTTGAACTGCTTTGCAGTATTTGGAGCTCTTTTTTTAACACAGCAGGAAGGCTGTGGCTGTCTAATCTGCTGGTTGTGCTCAAGCGCTTTCTTCTCCCTGTCTGCATCGCATTGTGGCTGGCTGCAGCAGGCGGAAGAATATGGATGTTTCTGGTTGTGAGTGGCGCAGCATCCTGCGTTGTGATGGCACTGGTCATATATGGCATTTTTTTAAAACACATAAGGACTGCGCGTCCGTTGTCTCAGTGGCTGCTGCTGGATGATTATCTGGAAAGGGAGCATCTGGTTTTGGATTTTTCCATCAAGCCTACAGATGCGGAGATTTGTGGGGCAAGTGAAAAACTCCAGGATTTCTGTGCGGCAAATCATATGAGTGCCAGAGAAACCAACCGGCTTGGCCTGGGGATTGAAGAGATACTCATGGTGATGAAAGGAAGGATTTTGGGGTTGAAAAGTGTGGACTTAAGAGCTTTTGCCCTGGAAGATATGACAGGGATCCGTATTCGATGTGCAGGAGATTTTTTTGACCCTTTTACTGCAGAAGAGGAAGGGGAAGATGACTTTTTCCTGGGTGTGGCTCTGATGAAAAAGCTGGCGGATGAGGCGATGCACAGTTATACGCTTGGGATGAATACGATTTATCTGTGTTTTAATAAGAAGGAGGTTAAGGAGGAAGCTGCAGATGGACACAAGACTGGAAATGGACTGCCGTGAGGCGGGGCGCATTAATAAGGACAATTTGAAAAAGCTTCTGAAAGACAATCGGGATACCTCTTTTGGAAAAGAATACGGCTTTTCAGAAATCAAGTCTGTGGATGAGTTTCGGAAGAAGGTTCCGCTGCAGGAATACGGTCGCTTGAAGGCAGACATTGAACGGATGTTTACAGGAGAAGACAATGTGCTGACTGCATACCCCGTTTTTGGATACTGTCTCAGTTCAGGGACGGAAGGAGAACGCAAACATATTCCTCTGACCTTTGAGGCTTTGCGCAGATATTCGGATCATATTGAGCGATGCAAGAAAGCGGTCTTTTCAGAGAACCCGGGGAAACGGCTCTTTCTCAATGGATTTCGCATCGGCATGCAAGAAGAAAATCGAAAAGACAAGCTGCTGTCAGAGCTGTATTATCAGTATCTTTTTCAGCAGGGATTGCTTTCTTTTGACGATTATGCCGGGGGAGAAGAAGCGCTGTTTGACCAGTTTACCGGGGAGGAACTGTTTTATGTAAAAGCGTGGATCGGATTTTGTACAGAGGAAGTGACTGTTCTGGAGTCTATTTTTCTTTATGACCAGCTCCTGTTTTTTCAATATATAGAGAGAAACTGGGAAACGCTGCTTACACATATGCGCAAGGGACAGATTCCGGAGGACATTTTCCTGTCAGAAAAGGTGAGCGCGCACTTGTGCGCAATGCCGGTAAATGAGCAGCGGCTCTGCCGGGTGGAGGAGGTGTGTGCAGAGGGATTTGAGGCCATCGGAAAGCGGCTGTGGCCGGGTCTTGCACTTGCAAGCGGGATCAGCAATCCATCTTTTTCCCGGGAGGAAGAACTGCTGCGTTTTTATCTGGGAGAAGTGCCGGTCTCTTATTTTTCTTATGTGGCATCGGAATGTCATATGGGGGTAGCTGCAGCGCCGGAGGACTGCAGTTTTATTATGCTTCCCCAAAGTGCCTTTTATGAGTATCTGCCCTATGAAGAGGAAGGCTGCGAAAAAGAGACGCTGCTTCCCGGAGAAGTAAAAGCAGGCAGCTGGTATGAGCCTGTTTTGACTACTTTTTCCGGATTGTACCGGTATCGCCTGGGAGATGTGATAGAAGTCTGCGGCTTTTACGGAGAAAGTCCGGTGATCCGGTTTCTCTTCCGTAAGAATCAGAGACTTAACGGAGCGGGGGAAAAAATGACAGGCTGGCAGATTGAACAAGCGGTCAGAGAGATGAAGGAAAAACACAAAATGGCGTTTAGCGGATATTGTATTGCCCTTCTGGAAGACAGTATTCCTGTCCGATACGGATGCGTTTTTGCTGTGGCCGAGGAGAAGAAGACTGCGCCGGAGGAGGCTGCCCGGTGGATAGATGAGGCCTTTTGCAGGCGAAATGTGGATTATAGTGATGTGCGGGAACTTGGATTTTTAGGAGCGCCGGAGGTTTTACTGGTAACGGAAACAGCTTATCTTCTGTTTTTAGAAGAGGCAGGACTGATGCAGGGACATCGAAAGCCAATTCACACTGCAAAAGTATTTTCAAAGGAGATATGGAGCAAATGGAAGAAAAGGAAGGAGCAGACCGGATGGAGACTGTAAAGGAGAAGACTGCTTCCGGGCAGAAAAAGTGGAAGTTTGGAATTACGCCTAAATTTGTTGCGGGGCTGGCAATTGTAGGGATCTGTATTATGGCAGCTGTTGCAGCAGCCGGTATACAGACGTATAAACTGTCCATTGAAAACAGATATAATGATACGGCGTATCAGATTGCAAAGACTGCGGAAGGCTATTTTGCAAAAGAAGAGCTGGCATATCTGGCGGATCTGACTTATCGGTATCACAGAGGAGAGGCTGATCAGGCAGAGCTTGACAAAGCAGCTTCCTCCGAGCGGTATATGCAGATTAAGGCACTGTTAGACAAGCTGCAGAAAAGTACACAGGCGAATGATATTTTTGTTTTTCAATTTGATTTGGACGAGTTGAAGGCGTATGATGCGGATAAGATGAAGGCAAAGGAATGGGCGCCGATCTGCTATATTACGGATAGCTATCATGTGAAGGAGCAGCAGCTCAGTATGGGGGATGCCGGCCCCATTCTTCCGGAATTCATAGAAGATGCAGTAAAGGCTTATGAGGATGGAATCAGGCCGGAAAACCATTTTATTTCAGAAGGATCTTTCGGCTACAATACCTCTGCCATGCATCCGGTGGTCAAAGACGGGAAAACAATCGCTATGATTGGTGTGGAAATTCCTATGACTGCCATAGCCAGTGATGTAAAGGCATATCTGGTGAAGATTTTTATTGCAGGAAGTCTGGTGACTCTGATGCTTCTGATTTTATTTGCACTGCTTTTTACCAGGATTCTGGTGACGCCTGTAAAGAAGGTGGCTGGTGCGGCACAGCAGTTTGTTACCAATGACAATGAAATCAGTGAGGAACTGGCGAAGATCCATACCCGGGATGAAATCCAGCTGCTGGCAGAAAGTGTTCTGAAGATGGAGCGGGATATCAATGACTACATTGAAAATCTTACAAAGGTGACGGCAGAGCGGGAGCGGATCGGAGCGGAGCTGAACATTGCAACACAGATTCAGGCTGATATGCTGCCGAGTATTTTCCCGGCTTTTCCGGAGAGGAAGGAGCTGGATATCTATGCGACCATGACGCCGGCCAAAGAGGTTGGAGGAGACTTTTATGACTTCTTTATGGTGGATGACAGGCATCTTGCCATGGTGATGGCAGATGTTTCCGGAAAAGGTGTGCCGGCAGCGCTGTTTATGGTCATCGGTAAAACACTGATCAAGGATCATACGGTGCCATCTGTTTCTTTGAGTGAGGTTTTTACAGAAGTGAATCAGATTTTGTGCGAGTCCAACAAAGAAGGCTTGTTTATTACTGCTTTTGAATGTATTCTGGATCTGGTGACAGGAGAGCTTGTTTTTGTAAATGCAGGTCATGATCTTCCTTTTGTTCGTAAAAAGAATGGGGATTATGAGATGTACAAGGCAAAGGCCGGTTTTGTTCTGGCAGGTATGGAGAATATGCGTTACCGTCAGGGCAGTATGATGCTGGAGCCGGGGGACAAGCTGTTTCTGTATACAGACGGTGTTCCGGAAGCAACAGCTGCAGATGAGGAAATGTACGGCATGGAGCGGCTGGCGAAGGTTCTGAATGATAATAAGGACAAAACACCGGAAGAATTGCTGCCGGCAATTAAACGGGATATTGACGCCTTTGTGGGAGATGCTCCGCAGTTTGATGATATTACAATGCTTTCTCTGGAATATCGTTTCCGGATGGAAACGGATTTGGAAGAGGCTGAAGTGTGATTTGGAGGTGTGTATGATGAAGAGAGAGCTGACGCTGCAGGCTGTGACAGAAAACCTGGATCAGGTACGGGCCTTTGTAGAGGAAAATCTGGAAGAATGGGAATGTCCCCTGAAGGTTCTGATGCAGGTGCAGATTGCAGTGGAAGAAATCTATGTAAATATTGCTAAGTATGCTTATAAAACGGAAGCGGGAGAGGCTACGATTCGGGTGGAGGTTAAGGGAGAACCTCGGCAGGTTTGTATTACGTTTGTCGATCAGGGGGTCCCTTATGATCCGCTGGCAAAGGAGGATCCTGATGTCACGCTGTCTGCCGAGGAACGGCAGATTGGCGGTCTTGGAATTTTCATGGTGAAGAAATCCATGGATGATGTGGAGTATATGTATCAGGATGGAAGCAATATTCTTACCATTAAAAAGGGGATTTAAAGCTTTCGCAGCAGAACTGCATTTTGGAGGGCAGGAATATAAAAAATATCGTCTAATCGTTTGCGTTCTTGACTGCCTCACAGCAAAGACAGGGAACGCCGCCAAGGACGCTTGCGTTTATTTTATCATCGACGGCGTTTTCGAGCTTTGCTGCTTCCTGCCTAAAACAATACTTGAATAATGCCTGTATCAGTTGCGCTTTCTGATAATATTTTATCACTCGATAACCTCATGCGTGTGGGATAAGTTTATATCACGGTTTAACTCTGTACTGTGTTTTTCGCAGAAAATGCCTTTTTTACCGAGGAGAACAGCATAAGTACTGCAATCAATATAGCAAGATAATCTGATACAGTCTGAGTATAACTAATTCCATTAAGTCCAAATATCTGATTTAAAATGAACAGAAGAGGAATAAAGAACAAGCCTTGCCTGCACAAAGAAAGTATTGTTGCCGGAAGCGGGCGGTCAAGTGCCTGCATACTGTTAATAGACAGAAACATAAGTCCCAAAACAGGACCAGCCAAAGAAGTCGCAATCAGCATGGGAACGCCATATTGAATTACTTTAGAATTATCTATAAATACCTCCATAATTTGTTTACTGAATACAATATATGCAATCGTCAATATGCTCCCACATATAATGGTTAAAGCACCACTAAATTTCAAAATTCCCATAAATCGTTTGTGATTTCCGGCACCGTAGCAGTAGCCAAGTAAAGGCTGAATACCATTTGATATTCCCATATGGACGAATACAATAAAAAGATAAACCTTTGTTACAATCCCCATAGCAGCTACAGCGGTATCTCCATATGGGACAAGCACATTATTTAACAATATTGTCGCAATACTCATAAGTGCAGAATTAATTCCGGCTGGAACACCGACCGATAATACACGCATAGCAATTTGACCACAACTCTTGAAATATCTAAAATTCAAAGACATAGACTGGCTTTTTCTTGTTAAAAAGTAGATGTAATATATACAACCAAATACATTTCCTAAAACTGTAGCTATCGCAGCTCCCGCAGTTCCCAGATGAAAGGCCAGAATGAAAATAGGGTCTAAAATAATATTGACGATTGTTCCGATCATTCCACCAATCATGGATGCTTTAGAGGCGCCCTCACCTCTTACTGCATGACCAAATGTATTTGCAAGCAAAATGAAAGGTGCACCAACTGCAATATAAAACAAATAATCTTTTGAATATTGATAGGTTTCACTTCGACTTCCAAGTATCATAAGAAGCGGTTCCATAAACAAGATAATAGCAATACCAACAATAACTCCAAAAATTAAAGAGCTATAGAAGCAGAACGCAGACGCTGTTTTGGCCTTTTCACTTTCGCCTTTACCCAAAAGAATGGATATAACAGCACTTCCGCCAATTCCCAATAATTGAGCGATTGCCATATACATGACAAATACAGCGTTCGTAAGAGATACAGCGGCAACTTGTAAAGGGTCATGGGTTTGTCCAATAAAAAAGGTATCTGCCATGTTGTAAATGACTAAAACCAATGAAGAAATGACAGTTGGAACAGCCATTTGAAAAACTGATTTTGAAATGGGGGCATTTTGAAATAAATCTTCTCTGCAATTCATAAATATTTAACTCCTCTTACTATCGTAGCATTGAATTTAAGTTTGCAAGCAAACTATTTGGAGACAAAAGTGCACATCCTTACATATTAGTAAGGATGCGCAAATAGAGGGTTTTGAAAACCCGTTCTTCTTCTTCTGTAAGGCATGCAGTGAGCTGATTTTCAATCTCTTCTCTTATGTGGCAACACATTTTTTGAAGTTCCCTACCATATGGCTCTAACTCAATTTGTTTTAGGCGGCTATCACTGGCATAACTTGTCCGTTTAATTAACTTTTTCTTTTCCATTAATGTTAACATTTTGGACGCAGTCGCTCTATTGATAAAAAACTCCGCTTCTATATCCTTCTGAAATACAGGAGTTTTGATTAACTCCATGTGGAACAAATAGTCGGCTACCCACATATTCATTAAAGAACATTCTTGAAATTCTTTCCGATTATATAAAGCGTGAATTTTTCGTTGAATGTGATTGTCTAATTTTTTATTGAGAAAGCTGATGTCTGTATTTTGAATATAGCTGTCTTGCATAATCTACTCCTCTGAAGTTTGTTTGCTTGCAAACTATTATATGGGTTTGAGTGATATTTGTCAAGTTGTAAATTTCTTATATGTATCGGAGATAAATTTAGCCTTTTGAAAAATATTCCGTAGTGAACGGTAAAGAAAAGTTTTTGAAAAAATTTTGCCGACTGACCCGCAGACGGAACAGAAAGAAACCGATTAAACAGGAAAAGGCGGGATAGCCCTTGAACGGGGCTATCCCGCCTAATTAAAAAATAAACTTCCTTGTAATCGAAAACCTTTCTGTAAGTCAGCTTTTTAAGAAAGGCGGGAATGGATCCCCCCCAGGCCGGAGCCTTACATCTCTCTTAATTTGTTTCTTTGAATCTTACCATTATAAGTTCTCGGAATTTCCGAAATTTCCTCAATAAACTTAGGCTGCTTATTGGCATCCAGGCTCTGTGCCAGGAACTGCTTGAATGTACGATTTTCATAAACTGCCCCCTCTTTTAAGACAATAAACAGCTTCGGAGCCTGTCCGGTCAGAGGATCATCCACCGGAATGCAGGCGCAGTCTGCAATATCCGGATGATTGCCGACAATGCTTTCGATTTCTTCCGGAGAGATTTTGATGCCGCCATAGTTGATGACATCATCCTTTCTTCCCAGCATGTAAATCAGTCCGTCCTCATCAATAAATCCCAGATCCTTTGTATAAATATATCCGTTCTCCATGGCCTCAGCCGTTAGTTCGGGGGCTTTCCAGTATTCCTTCATATTAATTGCGCCCGAGCTTGCAAGAAATCCAGGATTTTCTCTTGTGGCCGGAATTTCATTGCGGTTTTCATCTACTACAATAAAGTGCGCATTTTTTGCAGGACGTCCGATGCAGCCCGGTTTGCCGGACATGGAGTTGAAATCCAGCAGACAGGAGCATCCGGCTTCCGTACTTCCGTAGAAATTGTACAGCCTGGTATGCGGAAGGATTCGTGACAGGTGTATCTTGTCCTCTTCCGGAAGAGGAGCAGAGCCTAGCTGGATATAATCAATCTGATCCTTGTAGTCTCCCAGCCGATCCTTGGACAGCTTGAAAATAATGGACAGACTGCTTGGAGAAAGATCCATAGAAGTGACCTGATATTCATCCATCATATTAAATACTTTTTTCAGAAGCGTAACCCCGTCAATAAAGACAGCAGAACTGCCGTTTACCAGATTGCCGTAAGTCCGGCGCAGACCGTGAGAATGACTCAGCGGCATAGGGATCAGTTCCACATTGTCCTTTTTCATTTCCACACCGCAGATGACATTCTCTGCAAGGGCAGTGTCATTACGGTGAGAAAGTACGATTCCCTTGGATTTTCCTGTGGTACCCGTGGAAAAGAGGATCTCCGCCGTATCCTCAGCCGCAGGGAAGGTAACCGCTTCAGGAGAATTGTTTTCCATTTCCGGGAACTTCCCGGCATCTTCAATAGGGAAAAACGGCAGCGCATCAGAAACAGGCGCCTTCCCGACATAAAGCACAGCACAAACATCTCCGATAATCTCACGAACCCGATCAGCCGCAGAATTCTTTTCCAGAGGAACAAAGATACCTCCGAGCAACTGAATGGCAAACTCACAGGTCATATAATCCACACTCTGGTTGCACTCTACAACAACACAGCTGTCTTTTTGCACACCAAGTGCCTGAAATTTCTTTGACAGACCCAGAACCCGTTTCCAAAGTTCCATGTAAGAAACAGACTGGCGACTGTCAGCAAGACATAATTTATCCGGCTGTGCCGCAGCATGAAATGCTATATTTTCAATAATAGACTGATGCATTTTAAATTTAACTCCTTTATAATTTTTTGAATTTATATATTATATCGGATTTTAATACTAATTCCTTAATCTTCACAAATTCTTCACATGAAACATGTACAATGGTCAAACATAAGCGATTAGTTATGGATGTATAAGTAAAATTAGAACTGAGGAAGGAAATGCAGCACAGCAATTTAAACTATATACTGGAAATTTATAAAGCCAAAAGCATTTCAAAAGCAGCCGAAAAGCTGAAAATTTCACAGCCGGCATTGAGCTCACATATCAGAAAAATCGAAGAGCAGCTGGGCGTTAGGATTTTTGACCGGTCAATCAAACCCCTGCAGCTTACAGAGGCGGGGCAGCTTTACATAACGTATATGCGAAAGCAGATTGAACTGGAGAGAGAGCTGCAGGAGCAGATTTCTGATCTGGATTGTCTCCGAAGAGGAAGTCTCATACTGGGAGGTGCCAGCTTTTTCAATGTAAGCTACCTTCCGGAAGCCATTGGACAGTTTTTAAAAAAATATGAAGGAATTGAGATTACAGTCGTAGATGGTAATTTGCCGGAGATTGTCAGAAAATCTTTAGACAATGAGATTGATCTGTTTCTTGCACCTTCCTGGGACATGGACAGCCGTTGCTGCTATGAAAAGATTCTTGATGAGAAGCTGTTTTTATGTGTGCCGCCGGAGTGGGAAATTAATAAGGAACTGGAGGCTTTCAGAATTCCGGAGAAAGTCATTCTCAGGGGAGACACAGATGACTGGATCCGGGGAAAAAAAGAACCCTATGTGGATTTTAAAGTTTTTTCCGACTGTACATTTATTACCTTGAAAGAGGAACAGCATATCGGAAACCTGATGGCGCAGCTTTTCAGAAGACACGGATTTGAACCGAAGCATCATATTCTGGTGGAGCAGACTATGACCAGCTATGCCATCACCCTTGCGGGAGCGGGCGTTTCTTTAGTGGCAGAGGGTACACTGGTAAACGGAAACTTGAAGCGGTTTCCTGCATTTTATCTGGCTGATACGGATATCTGCTCACGTGACATGTATGTGGCTTATCCGAAGCAAAAGTATCTATCACGTGCCAGCAAAGAATTTATTTCAGTTTTAAAGAATTCTTTAAACGCACTTTATGATAAAGAAAAATAGTAGAAAAAGGAGAAAAGAAGATGAAACATTTAAAAAAAGTAATTGCAGTAGTGATGGCAGTAATGCTGACTGCAGGACTTGCGGCCTGCGGAGGAGGAGAAGAAAAGACGGCTGACGGGAAGGAAAAGCTGACGGTTGCCTTCCAGTACGGAATGGCTTATGCACCGCTTCAAGTAATGAAGGAGAAGAAGCTGATCGAAAAGTACTATGACAATGTGGAGATTGAATGGTCCACACTGAATTCCGGCTCTGCCATTACAGAAGGATTTGCATCAGGTCATGTAGATGTGGGCGCTATGGGAATCGGACCTGCAATCACCGGAATCACCAGCGGCGTACCGTACAAGATTTACTCTAATATGTCTGCACAGCCTCACAAGATTATGACAAAGGATGCAAAGATCAAGAACCTGAAAGATATCGGCAGCAAGAAGATTGCCCTTGTAAATATCGGAAGCTTCCAGCACATCGTACTTGCTATGGCAGCAAAAGAACAGCTGGGAGATGCGCATGCACTGGACAACAACATTACAGCAATGGCGCATCCTGACGGAATGACAGCACTGCTTTCCGGCAGCGTGGACTGCCAGCTGACAACATCCCCTTATGTATATAAGGAAGCAGAAGAAGGAATGCATGAAGTCGAAGCGCTGGAATCTGTATGGCCGAGCGGAAACTCCTTTATCGTGGGTGTAGCTTCCACAGATCTGCAGAAGGAAAATCCGCAGTTGTATGATGCAGTTGTAAAGGCAACAGCAGATGCCATCGAATTTCTGAGAAACAATAAAGAAGAAGCGGCAGAAATGCTGTGCGAAGCAGAAGGCGTAGATGCAAAGACAATGCTCAAATGGCTCAATGATAAGGACTGTGTATACTCCACAGAGACAAAAGGCGTAATGGACTTTGCCAAATTCATGGACGAAAACGGCTTCCTGGAAAAAGAAGGTCCGAAAGCGATGAGCGATCTGGCATATGATAATGTAAAAGGAAACTAAGAGAAAATAAGGAAAAGAGTAGAAACGGATGAAAGAACTTAGAACACAGATTATATTTATTGTCTGCTTTCTGGCAACCTGGCAGATTGTGTACCAGATGCAGGCCTTTCCTGAGCTCATGTTTCCGTCACTGGGGGACATTGGGAGAAGCTTCCTTGAAGGAATCAAAGATGACAGCCTGCTGAGCTATACCATGTATTCCATATCTCTGATTCTAAAGGGACTGCTGATTGGAATCGTGCTGGCATTTATTTTTTCCAGCCTTGCTGTTGTCAGCAAAACTTTCCATGCTATTTACAACCTGGTGGTGTCCATCTGCGACCTGCTTCCGGGTGTGACGCTGATGCCGCTGGCAATCACATGGTTCGGATATGGCGAAGCAACAACGATTTTTATTGTAATCCACTCAATCATCTGGCCTATGTCCAGAAGCATCATGGACGGATTCAAATCTGTCTCCAGCATCTATGTGGAGGGCGGACGCAATATTGGTCTGAGCGGACTTTCTCTGGTAAGAGGCGTGTACCTCCCTGCGGCCTTTTCTCATGTGCTGTCCGGCATGCGTGTAGGATGGGCAAGAGCATGGAGAGGTCTGATCAGTGTGGAAATGATCTTCAGTACTACGGCATCCGGTGCAGGAATCGGATGGTACATTTTCATGAAGCGGACCAACATGGACCTTGCAGGTGTGTTTGCAGCGCTGATTG
>CAUWJW010000071.1:0-11258 GCA_963558985.1 uncultured Clostridia bacterium
TCAGACATACGGTTATGCTGACAGGCGATCGAAAAGCCACAGCCGGCAAGATTGCAGCTGCCGCCGGTCTTGATGAATACCATGCCGAGCTGCTTCCGGGAGATAAGGTTGCGCTGGCAGAAGCACTTATTGAAGGAAAACGGACAAAAGGAAAAGTGGTATTTGCAGGCGACGGCATCAATGATGCACCTGTCCTTGCAAGGGCTGATGTCGGTGTTGCCATGGGCGGACTCGGTTCACAGGCTGCTATCGAGGCTGCAGATATTGTCATCATGGATGATCGCCTTTCTAAGCTTCCGGTTGTCATACGCATCGCAAGAAGAACTTTGTCCATCGCAAAAGAAAATGTTGTGTTTGCTCTGGGGATCAAGGCCATTGTACTTGCCCTCGGCGCTCTGGGTATGGCTTCCATGTGGGCTGCTGTCTTTGCTGATGTAGGCGTTGCGGTTATCGCCATCTTAAACTCCATGCGCTGTCTCAGTACAAAAAGCTGTTTAAAATAATATGCAGGGCAGTTGAAAAATTGTACCTTATTCCGCAGCAGGATATTTTATCCGGGGAATCATAATAGACCCGGCGCTTTTTTCATTAAGGCGCCGGGTCCTCTTTATTTACAGAAAATTGTTTTATGGCATATGTCAATAATCCATTGACACAGAAAAGCCGCACTGCTATAATAATCTTATAAATGACATATGTCATAAATATCAGAGGGGGAATTTATGCCAAGACCGAGAAAATGCAGAAAAGTATGCAGACTGCCGGATAATAACGGGTTTGTTCCTGTTCATTCCAATTCAGGGCAGGAGCCCATCATTTTAAATGTAGATGAATATGAAGCAATTCGCCTGATCGACCGGGAAGGCTTTTCCCAGGAACAGTGCGGTGAATACATGCATATTGCCCGAACCACTGTCCAGCAGATTTATACCAACGCCAGGAAAAAGCTGGCTGACGCCCTTGTAGAGGGACGTCCCCTTCAGATCACAGGAGGCGATTACCGCCTGTGTGACGGCAAGGAACATGATTGCAGGTGCGGAGGCTGTTACCGGCACCGCCGGCAGCCTCTCACTGAAACAAAAGGAGGAACCAGTATGAAAATTGCTATCCCTTTAGATGAAGACAAGAAGAGTGTATGTGTCGTACTTGCCCGGGCGCCATTCTTTCTCTTCTGTGAAAACGGGCAGGAAAGCATCGTGGAAAACCCTGCTGCTCAGGCGCAGGGCGGCGCCGGTATCCAAGTCGCTCAGTTCCTCGTTGACAGCAGCGTAAACGCTCTGATTACAGTTCGGTGCGGCCAGAATGCCGCCGATGTATTCAAAGCCGCTGATATGAAAATATACAAATCCGCAAACAAAGCCGCAGCGGATGATCTGGCCGCACTGAAAGACGGAAAGCTTGATGCGCTTACGCAATTCCACGGCGGCTTCCATGGAATCCAATGAAGATTGCCTGTCTCAGCGGAAAGGGCGGCGCAGGTAAAACCCTGACAGCGGTCAATCTTGCGGCAGCAGCGAAATCAGCAACTTATATAGACTGTGATGTAGAAGAGCCAAACGGACGTTTATTTTTCAAGCCTCAAGGCGTACAGGAAATTACCGTATCCTCTCTTCTTCCTGACTTCGATGCCGAAAAGTGCACAGGCTGCAGAGCCTGCGTGGATTTTTGCCGCTTCCATGCCCTGATGTATATTAAGAATAAACCCGTGGTCTTTCCCGAGGTATGCCACAGCTGCGGCGGCTGCAGCATGGTCTGTCCGGAAAATGCCATTATGGAAACCCCCAAGCCTGTCGGCAGGCTTGAAATAGGAAGCCACAATGAGATTCGCACAGTCACAGGGATTTTAAATCCCGGAGAAGCCTCCGGCATCCCCCTCATTTCAGAAGCTCTGAAGCAGTCCGAAGGACTGACCATCATCGACTGCCCTCCCGGCAGTGCCTGCTCTGTTATGGAAAGTGCCGGTGATGCAGACTTTTGTGTTCTGGTAGCCGAACCTACCGCTTTTGGGCTCCACAATTTTAAAATGGTATATGAGCTAGTCTCTCTTCTCGGTAAAAAATGCGGTGCAGTAATCAACAAAGAGTCTGACCCGTATGAACCTATGGAAACATTTTGTCAGGATAACGGAATCCCGGTTTTAGCCCGTATTCCTTATGACCCTGAAATTGCAGCTCTGGCAGCGGAAGGGCAGATTGTTTCAGAAAAAGACGGGAAGCTGCAGACTGTTTTTCTTGAACTTCTTGAGAAGATCGGAGGTGCTGTATGAAACGACTCCTCATCCTGAGCGGAAAAGGCGGTACCGGAAAAACGACAACTGCAGCTGCATTTATCCATTTCGCCGGGGCAAAAGCTGCAGCCGACTGTGATGTAGATGCACCAAACCTGCATCTGGTCACCCGCCAGACGGCTAAACCTGTAATTTCTCAATTCATGGGGGGCGATAAGGCTGTCATTGATCCTGCTAAATGCACCGGCTGCACATTGTGCATGAACCACTGCCGCTTTCATGCCATCGAAACAAAAGATGGAAGGTGCCGTGTTAATGAATATGCCTGTGAGGGCTGCGGTGTATGTGCCTATGTATGCCCGCAGAAAGCAGCCGAACTTAAAAGTGATGCAGCAGGAACAAAAGAATTATATCTGGATGATGCCGTATTTTCTACTGCCACTTTAAAAATGGGCCGCGGAAACTCCGGCAAACTGGTAACTGAGGTAAAAATGGATATGCTGAAGCATGCACCGGATACAGAACTTGCCATTATTGACGGTTCCCCCGGTATCGGCTGTCCTGTCATTGCTTCTGTGAGCGGCGCAGATCTTGTTCTGGCTGTTGCAGAGCCGAGCCTGTCAGGTCTTAATGATTTGAAACGTCTGGTACAGACAGCAGAAACTTTCCAGGCAAAAATGGCTGTCTGTGTGAACAAGTGGGATGTCAGCCCTGAAAATACACAGGCCATCAGAGCCTTCTGCCGGGAGCAGAATATCCCGTTTGCCGGTGTAATCCCTTATGACAAACGGGCATCCGAGGCAATTAATGCAGGCTGCAGCATTGCTGATATTGACTGCCCTGCCAGAGATGCTTTAAAAGAAATTTTTGAAACTACAAGCAAATTGCTTGAAATAAATTTTAAGATGAATGAAAAGGAGTAATTATTATGAAAATCGCTGTAGCAGCTATGGGTAATGTTGTTGCCGGTCATTTCGGCCATTGTGAAAACTTTATTTTCTTTGACACTGCAGATGGAAAAATCACTGCAACCAACTCTGTTCCCAACCCGGGTCACCGTCCCGGATTCCTGCCTAATTTCCTGGCAGACAACGGAGCGCAAGTGGTAATTGCAGGCGGCATGGGCGGCGGCGCCGTAGACATTTTTAATGAACGCAATGTAGAGGTAATCGTAGGTGTTGAAGGAGATGCCACTAAAGCGGTTGAAACTTATCTGCGCGGAGAATTAGTCTCCACCGGCTCTGTGTGCCAGAACCATGAGCACGAACACAGCTGCGGCAATCACTAAACCGCTTGCAGAAAAAAATGCAAAATAAAGAAAAAGGGTTTGACGGTGAATGCACCATCAAACCTTTTTTCTTTATTCATCACTTTAATCCGCCTCCTCCTCATCGTCCTGTTCCGGACGCTCTGCAGCATCATTGCTGCTTTCGGAGTCCTTTTCCTGAGGATCTTCGTCTTCTGCTTCTGCCTCCTTCTCTTCTGTTTCATCCGGTTTTTGCACCTGCGGGCGTTTTTCACTCTCCTCTACTTCCTCGCGTTCTCTTCCAGAATCAGAATCCTCGTCACGATCCTCTGCCGCTTCTCTGCCATCAGTTTCTCGCACATCTTCAGAATCATCTTCCTTTTCTTTGTGCCTGAGAAATTTCTTTTTGTAGGCTTCCGGCACTTTGTCACCGCTCTTTTTTAGCCATGCTTTTGTACAATCCAGCGGTACACCTGCAAAATACTGCTCCAGAGCCTCTTCTTCCACTGCCTTTTCAAAAATGTACATCCCAAGACTCTTTCCTTCTTCCTGCGCTTTTTTCACATCATCTTGACTTCCACGAAGGAAAATCAGCTTTTCGTTCTTCAAATTCCCCCTGATTTCCTTTTCCAGCCGGTCCATACAGCTGCTTTCTTCTGAATCCAAAAGCGCACCGGCAACCAGTACAGGTTCTTCTTCTGCCGCTGTACGCTGAAGTTCCGTCCACAACTCGTTCAGCTTCCGACCTTCCATATCCTGCAGCTCACGTTCAGAAACAGTATGATCATAAGAAACTGCCTTTTTGACATCGTTGTCTTTTCCTAATTCCAGCTGTACACTTGCTTCCCCGTCAAAAGAAACAATGGCATACGCCTTTTCTGTAAGTCTTGGAACTGACATAACGCCTACAAAAACAGCAATGGCAGCCGCTGCTGCAGTAATACGCCGCAATACAGATTTTCTGACTTTTAAGACGCCTCCTGCTCCAATCGGTAGAACTGCAGATGAATGTTCTTCCTGTTTTTTCTCAACAAAATCTTCTTCCAGCACATAGATTTTGTCGCCTTCCTCTATGCCTTCTTTTTTCCGGATTCTAACAATTCTGCTGTCCTCTAGCATCGCCATGCAGTAATCATCCTTTACCTCCAGGATCATTGCTTTCTCGCACATCAGTTCACACCCCCCACTTCTTTAATCCATGCAGACAGTGCAGGAAAATGCTTCACAACGATTACCATTGCCGCCAGAATAAAGGTTTTACTGGTTTTCACTATTTTTTCTGTGACACTGGCCAGTCTGGCAACGGCACGAATGGGCAGACGCTTTTTCTTGTAGGTCCATTGCACTGTGGGGGGATCCTCGCCTGCTTTTTTTGCAATGCCAAGGGCTCGAATCCGTGTGTCTTTGTGACTGGGCGCTGTATCTGCAAGTTTTTCCAGATCCAGTCCGAAATAAGACAGTTCTCTGCAATATGCGCGGATTTCATCTCGGAGACACGCTCTGCTCGCTTCTTCCTCTTCATCGGAAAAGTCGACTCCCTTTTCCTGCAGCTCTTCCAGCGAAAGATTTCCATGTTGTCTGTTTTCTTTTGAAAAATAGGTTTTCAGTCTGCTTTCGATTACCAGTTTTGCAAAGCTCAGAAAATCTCCTTTCTCCCGCTCATACCGCTCTACTGCCTCGGCAAAAGCAGCCAGCGCAATACTGAATTCGTCATCATGTTCCACATAAACATATCTTCCTGTCATGCGGCTCACAATTCGTATAATAAATGCTTTGTGTCGTTCTAGCAATTCATTCAGATGTTCTAAATCAATTTCTTCTCCCGGAATCATGCTGTTACTGCTCCTTTCCTGCAGCGGATTTTTCCCTTCTATTGTAGATGAGAGCCGCTGCCCTGTCAAATCAGTCAATTGCTCCTTGTGCAAGCAGATTGACTGCGTCAATGTCTCCCAGATGAAAAATCGTTTCTATCATTTTGTTGCTTTCTTCATCTGAAATATTCACTTCGTAAACAAGTTCAAACGAATCGCTCAGTATGTTTTTTGCCTTTACACGGCTGGTACCTGTACAGTGGTCGAGAACCTTCTGGATTTCATCCAGGTCCACAGAACTTCCCCGCACTACCAGAAGCCGATCTTCAGCCTGTGTTTCATCCTTCTTTGTAATGATCATTACGGCTGCCAGTACAGCGCTTCCCAGAAGCCCTGCAGCCAGGCTCATGGTTGCTGCGATCAGACCAATGGCCATACTCCAGATAATAAACCCGATATCCCTCGGATCTCTTATATTTGTCCGAAACCGCACGATAGACAAAGACCCCAGCATACCCAGAGAAAGTGCAAGGTTAGACTGAATCAGGTCCATTAAAATTGTAGATACAAAGGCCATAATCACAAGTGTTACAGCGAAATTAGGCTGATAGCTATTTTTGCTGTGCGAAAACCGATATGTACAAAACAGTATGAGTGCAAGTACTCCTGCAAACCCCAATGTCTTGAGTATTTCCGCCGAGCTCATCTGCTGCGCTGCCTGTGTAAGCAGCTGCGTCATCATTTGTTCCATTTAGTATCCCTCTCTTTCTTCTCTGTTTCTTATGCCGCTTCTGTTTCCGGAGCCAGTACATTTACATCCAGCAGCCCTTCTACATGATTCAGACTACTTAAAACCGCTTCTTCCTTTTTCGGATTGATACGCATCTGGTAGACCAATTCAAAGGATTCTTCAAATATATTTTTTGACTGCACTGGAACACCCCTGATGTTTTTAAAAACGTCTTCCACTTCTCCGAACTGTGGCTTATGCCCTCGGATTACGACGGTGCATTTCTTTCTTCTATGTAAAATCCGACTAAAAAAAACTACCAGTACGCTAAGCAGCCCTGTACAGATGATTCCCGGAATATAGGCGCCCATAGCGGAAAGAAGTCCGATGGAAAGTGCCCAGAATACAAATCCCAGATCTCTTGGGTCTTTTGTATTCATACGAATTCTGCAGATGGACAGAGATCCGAAAGCGCCCAGCGATAAAAGAGGATTCTTCTGTATCAGCAGCAATAAAACATTGGAAAGAAGTGCCATCATTAGCAAATTAATGTTAAATTTTCCGTTGTAGGACAGCTTTGTATGAATCAGACGGTATGTCAATGTCAGTATACCTGCCATACTTAAAGTAAACAACAGGCTGCAGATGAGCATTTCCCGTGAAGGTCCGTTTTCATTCATCGTCATTGCAAAATTTCTAAAAAGTTCGTTCATTTTTTCCCTCTTTTCTTCTTTGTTAGTAGTAATATTCCTTCAGCAGGCTGCGTGAGGTGCCAAATTTTCCGGGTGGCTTTCCTGTCAGGTCACACTGGCTGAGAACTTCCTGAATCTGCCTGAATAAAAACCGGTCATATTTGATCTCCAAAATGGTTTCATCGTCTCGCATACCTGATTTGAAGTTCAGGTTGTGAGAGAACAGATCACGGCAAAAGTCACAGTACCGCAGGTGGCTGTCCATGGTGACCCTGGTATTAAAGCATCTGTGTGTGTAGGCTCGTCTGTCATATTCGATAAGTGAGACCGGCCTGTACTGTCTTGTTGTCATCAGATCATATGCGTACCGGGCAATGCTGCTGTCATAGCGGAGCAGTACACGGTATTCTCTGTTTAAAAGGGCCTGTGCCTCTTCCCTGGTAATCAGCAGGCTTTCTTTCAGTTCTCTGCCATAACTTTTTCGTTTCAGTTCAAATTTGACCTGCTGGTCAGCGGGATGATAAACGCGGATCCGAATCCTCTTTTTTTCCGGGTTGCCCCTTTTTTTATCGATATAATCATCATTTGCCAGGCTGTCAAAGTATACGCTGCGTACCACATAACCGTTGTATCCTCCATATGCATCCGGAACCAGAAGCTTGTCCAGTGCTTCCAAAAGGTACAGCCTGTCTTCTAGTGATATAAGATATTTCACTTCTCGCCTTGCTACAGACAGCAGGGTGGATTTTTGTGTTTGCACATCCATATATCTGTTCCTCCTTGTCTTTTCACTATATCTATACAAGGGCAGTTTCACATTTCGGTACTTTTTTGAAAAAAATTTCTTTTTTCTGCACAAAAAAAAATCCGGAAAACTCCGGATTTCGTTAAGTACACACTTCTGTTCTAAAAGTTGAAGGAGGCCGGCCGGACAGCTGTCCGGCCTTTTCCCTTCAATAGAAAATAGAAAATTGCAATTTTAATGATTATGTTAGTCGTTTGTGTCATCTGACAGTCTGAATTTCTTTACGAGATCATCCAGCATATGAGCCTGTCCTGAAAGCTGCTGGCTGGCAGCTGCACTTTCTTCACTAGTTGCAGAATTGGTCTGCACCACAGAAGAAATCTGATCCACACCTGTTGTAATCTGACGAATGGCGTCTGCCTGTTCTTCGGAGGCTGCTGATATCTCACCAATTGTCGATACCACCTCCGCCACTTTTTCTGCCAGTTCAGAAAAGGCCACATTCGTCTTTCCTGCGATTTCCTCTCCATGAGTAACTGCTTCCAGCGCACTTTCAATCAGTGTTGTTGTACTCTTTGCCGCCTCAGAGGATTTTCCTGCCAGGTTTCTTACTTCATCCGCCACTACAGCAAACCCTTTCCCTGCCGAGCCTGCACGCGCTGCTTCTACAGCGGCATTCAGGGCAAGAATATTGGTCTGGAACGCAATATCGTCTATTACTTTGATAACTTTTTTAATATTTTCAGCAGTAGCAGAAATTTCTTCCATTGCATGGATCATTTCTTCCATATCCTGAAGCGTAGCCTGTGCCACTTCGCCTGAAGCAGCAGCCAAAACATTGGCTTTTCCTGCGTTTTCCGAATTTTCCTCTACCTGTGTGGAAATTTCCGTAATAGTTGCAGACAGTTCTTCTACGCTGCTGGCCTGCTCTGTAGCTCCCTGCGCCAGTTCCTGTGATCCTTCTGAAACCTGACGGGCTCCAGCCGTAATCTGTTCAGCTGATAACTGAATCGCATGCATGGATCTATTCAGATTATCCGTCAGTATATGGACTGACGTTTCAATTTCCTTCATTTCTCCCGGAAATTCCATCGAAAGCGTTCTGGTAAGATCCCCTCTGCTCAATGCGCCCAGAACAGCAGACATATCCGATATCATATCTTTCAGTTTCATAAAGCTCACTTGCATACTCTTACATGTCTCACCCAGTTCATCCCGGCTTTCATATGTAATCTGCGCTGCAAAATCTCCCTGAGAAAGGGAACGCGCTGCATGTTCAATCTCAAAAAGAGGTGCGGTAATGCCCTTTAACAGTTTTCTTACTACGATTGCACTGATCACCAAGGCCAGTACAATCAGTCCCAAAGTAATCGCAAGCGTTCTTTTATAAGTAGACTGCCCTTTATCTACCTGCTGCTCAGCCAGAGTAATCTGGCTATCGCCAATTTCAGCCAGCAGTACGGCCTGTTCTTCCAGCAGAGGCTTCAATTCTTCCTCAAAAAT
Organism: uncultured Clostridia bacterium; assembly: GCA_963558985.1. Classification (GTDB taxonomy): domain Bacteria; phylum Bacillota; class Clostridia; order Peptostreptococcales; family Anaerovoracaceae; genus Hominibacterium. The sequence continues at coordinate 8,955 of CAUWJW010000071.1, forward strand.
TTTAAATGCCGATGCTCTGCTCTGTTCTGTTCCTTTGTTCAGCAGCTCCACAATATTCTTCCTTGGTTGGGTTTCCTTTTCAAAGCACGATTCCAGCTCATCCATCTTGCTCTGTTCTATGCTGCAGTTCTTCTTATATTTTTCCATAATCGCACCGTTGCGGTCGACTTCCTGCTGCACTGCATCCAGGCAGGCTCTGGTCTGTTCCGGATCATTCTCTGCGAAAATCATCAACTCATACCGCTGTTCCGACATAAGATTGCGGCGCATTTCCCATACATACTCTGTATTGGCCAGTGTTTTCTCAACCAGTGTTGTATTTTCCTGATGCAGGGACCTTAATCCTAAAACAGCTAAAGCAGAAACCACTAACATAAAAAATATCAGGATCCCAAACCCAAACAGCAGCTTGTTCTTTACTTTCATATCTTTCATTACATTCTCTCCTTCTTCCACTCTACAAACTGTTCCTTATCTTGTATCCTGTATATTGCTCGAAAATCTGTCTTTTGTTATTATATCTTACTTACATCTTGTTTTCTTCCCAAAAACCTGTATTGCATTTTCAATATTTTGGGAATTTTCTTTCCCTCCGTTCTGCTCTCTGGTATTGCTTTCTTTCCGTATATATTTTAGAATATTTTTAATTATTTTGCTGTTGAAGAAAAAAGTAAGGTGATAGACATGCTAAATGATTATTTAGAAACAAATATCAAAAACAAGTTAAATCTACTCTCGATTTTTTATGCGAATCATACCATCTCCCACAAGGATTTGTGCGCTGCTCTCCATCTAAGTCTTCCCAGTGTCACTTCTCTTGTTGAAGATTTCAACCTGGATCTCACTGGCTTTGGAAAAGTGACTAAGCAGGCTTCTGTTTTTTCTTTTTCCATATATACACCTGCCAATATTTTTGAGCTGTTTCGGCTAATCTGCAAAACTTCCAGTGTCCTGCAATGCCTGAAATTTATGATATGCAATGACAAGAAGCGGCCTTTCTCTGAGTTTGTAGATCAGGAATATCTTACTAAGTCCAGTGCTTACCGCATCCGGCAGAACTGCCGCAATTATCTCCTGCGTATCGGACTGGATATGAAAGATAACCGTGTTGTGGGAGAAGAATATCGAATCCGTTTCCTCATCGGTCTTTTACACTACAAGTATGGGATTGACTGTTATGTTTTTGATGAGGAATCGCTGCAGCTCATACGTAGTTTTATTTTATCTACAAATAGTACCATCGATGGAGCCTACCTGGAGCAGACAAGTCATGAATACGGCTACTTCGAATATCTTATTTTTCTTTCCTGGAAAAGAAAAGAGTACCCGCTTTCATCGCTAGTTTCAAATCGATTGGAAAAGTTCAAGCAGCTTTTTATTTATGAAGATTTAAAAAAAGCTTTACAGAAAACCATTGAGCCTGTGCTGGATATCCAGTTTTCAAAATTTGATTACGACTATATCTATCTGGTGTACTGCTGTACAAGCAGTTGCCTGTTTGCCGACAAATGGACTCCCTGCTCCGCTAAAATGCTTCACAGCATCGCTTCTTCGGACAAAATTTTCGCTGATCTGCTCCTGCGGCTGGACCGTGCGTTTGGGACAAAAGTGCAGACTTCACGCGCTCTGCGGACAACGATGATCTACTTTTATAAAAAGTGCTTATTGGAACTGTACTGTATCATTCCGGACACAAACTTTTTTATCCGTCCGGAAAAAGGAAAGCTGACTTTTAAAATTGCAAAAATTCTTACGGGTATTTTTAAGGAGTGGCAGGAGGCAAATGATCTTGTTTATCCTATTAATAATCATCATCTGTTTTATCTGGCTCTGCAGATGGAATTTATACTCCTCCAGTTTATGGAGCCGGTTAAGGTTTTTATTTTGTCGGATTTTAATGCAGAACTGCAGGTGATGAACTTGTACTTTACCAAGAATTTTTCTTCCGATAAAATCACCGTCATCCCGTTCTTGCTTAATACACAGCCAAAGGATGTGCTTCTGTCACAGAAGGATAGTGTAATTATTGTACACAAAAAATTCGAATCTGCGGTAAGCGCTTTAGGGCTTGCCAATCAGAATATTGTTATCCCGGTTACAGTTGAAATCAATGATGACACTATGGATAGCATCCTAAAAGCTATTTCTTATTTTGAAAAAAAGCGGTTTTTACAGTTTATTAATGACAATTGAAAAAGGGTGCAGCGCTGCCCGCCAATCCAGTTGGAAGCGGATGTGCTACCACTTATTGCTTAGCAGCTGCATTTGAAACAGGCCGGGCCGCATCTTATCGCTTAGCTGCCG
>CAUWJW010000072.1:0-11257 GCA_963558985.1 uncultured Clostridia bacterium
TCTATTAAAACTGTATGTTTGGTAGGTATGTCAATGGGTGGCTACCCCTCTCAAATGTTTGCCCATTTGTATCCGGAGAAAGTACAATGTTTTATAGGTGTTGATACAACGCCATTTGGAACATCCTATTATTCAAAGTCTGATTTATGGTGGCTTACAAAGATCAAGCCAATGGCAAAATGGTTCACAGACAAGATGCTTCGCAGCAGTATGGCAAAATCTGTATCGCTTACAGAGTATTCTTATAAAAAAATGATAGATATGTTAGCACCTATGTCAAAGGAGCAAATTATTGAACAACTGGATATTGCTTATGGAAAGCTTGCTCAAGAACTCAAGAATCTGCATTTGAAATGTCCGGTACTTATATTACTGGGAGATAAAGACAAAACTGGAAAAGTGATGCAGTATTGCAAAGCATGGTCAAGGAATACAGGGTATCCGTTACATATCATTGAAAATGCGGCGCATTTTTCCAATGGGGATAATGCGAAGCAGGTCAATAAAGAAATCGCAGAGTTTATTATGCGAATAGGTGTTAATTAGTTTTGGTAAAGACCAGTATAATATATTCGCTTTCAAAGCTGCAGGAGGATTTGATAACCTATGGAGAACAAATAATGATAAAGTCGAAATTAGTATTAGCTAATTATGATGCACGAATCTTAAAAATAGATATAAAACCCAAGAACAAGCATACGAAAGTGATTATTGAGAATTTTGAACGAAGAAAAGAAATATATCTTCTTGAAGGTCATTATAATTACGATGAAAATGATGAATATGATATGCTAAATTCTTTTGATGTAATGGGTACTTACGCTAAGGAAAAGGATTGCTATCACGCATATATTCAGAATGTAGATGCAGGTGTATACATGATTGTGGCTAAGGAACTTCAGATTGTTCGATAACTTTCAGATTTTTCGATTTTGCTGGGAAAAGCAGATTGAAGAATGGACTGGTGAGCTGCAATAACATTTGTTATAATGTAGAAAATACCGACTTTTCAATAATAGGAGCGTATGGATCATGATTTTGAGCGTCAGCCGCAGAACCGATATACCAAGTTACTATGCAGACTGGTTTTATAACAGGATCAGAGAAGGCTTCGTATGTGTCAGAAACCCTTTCAGCCCGCGGCAGATCAGTAGGATCCCTATTTCTCCCGAGGCAGTAGACTGCATCGTTTTCTGGACAAAAAATCCGGCGCCTATGCTTTCCCGTTTGGGGGAACTTGCAGACTACCATTATTATTTTCAATTTACCCTCACAGGGTACGGACGTGATGCCGAACCGGGGATTTCGGACAAACGGAAGGTGATGATTCCTGTTTTTCAGGAGCTTTCCCGCATAATCGGAAGTGATAGAGTGATTTGGAGATATGATCCTATTTTCATTACGCCAAAATACACAGAGGATTATCATGTGCGGGCGTTTTCTGCAATTGCCGGAGCTTTGAAGGGGTATACAAACAATGTTGTCATTAGTTTTATTGATCTGTATAAAAAGACAAGGCGCAATATGCAGGGGCTTCAGCTTTCTTCCATAAAGCAGGAGCAAATGCTGCGGATTGCAGAGAAAATGGCACTGACAGCTCAGCACTGCGGAATGGAGATTGTATCCTGCAGCCAGAAGGTCAGTCTGGAAGCGGCGGGGGTGAAAGCAGGGAGCTGTATCAGCAGAAGACAGATTGAACAGATACTGGGATGCAAGCTCAAAGGAAAAAAGGATAGAAATCAAAGAGCAGAATGCGGTTGTCTGGAAAGTATGGATATCGGTGCATACCATACTTGCAGAAGCGGGTGCCGATACTGTTACGCAGGTGACAGTCAGGAAAGCGTTCAAAAAACAGCCGGGCTGTATGATCCGGAAGCTTCTGTACTGTGCAGTCAGATCTGCGAAGCTGCCGGCGATACGGTAAGTGAAAGGAAAGTCGAATCCTTGAAGGAGGCGCAGTTATGCCTCTTTTGAGGCCGGATAAAAGCAAAGGAGGTTTCGTATGTTACATGAAGTAAGTTTTCAATCTTTTAATGAAAGAGACACTGTTTTTGGCTGGGTTTATGTTCCTGCAGCAAAGCCAAAGGGAATTGTGCAGCTGATCCATGGATTCGGTGAACATTCCAGACGATATTTTCATATGATCGTAAAATATCTGGAAGCCGGTTATATTGTTGCTGCAGATGATCATGTGGGTCATGGAAAAACGGCTGTGGAGAATGACAGCTGGGGAGACTGGGGCGAAAAGGGGCCGCACACCATGATGGAGGACGAGCATAAGCTCAAAGAACTGGTTGTGCAGATGTATCCGGATCTTCCTTATTTTCTTTTCGGTCACAGTATGGGCTCTATGATTGCCAGAGACTTTATGGCAAAATACGGAAATGAACTGGCAGGCGCAGTTATTTGCGGTACACCGGGGATTTTCCCGATCAAAGAGGAAGTGATTGCAGAAATGGAGCAAAAGATTGCAGCAGGAGAAGGCAGTGCATCGGATCCGCAGCTTACAGTAAAGCTGATGGGCTGGATGGGCGAGCGGTGCGGAGACGTAAGGCTGGGAAATGAATGGATCTGCAGCGATCCTTATGTACAGCAGGATCATGCGGCTGACCCTTTTGATGCATTTACGAAGCCTGTAACAAATCGAGCGCTTTATGATTTTGTGCAGATGTTTCTGCAGATTAATGGGGTGCAGTGGGCAGAGAAGGTTCCGGCTGCGCTTCCGATTTATAACATTGCAGGCGATGAGGATCCGGTGGGCATGTACGGGGAAGGCGTGTATCAGGTTGCCAACTGGCTTGCTGCTTCCGGGCATAAGGTTAAGACGAAGCTGTATTCCGGGTATCGCCATGAGATCCATAATTATGCGGAGATCAAAGATGAGGTGTGTGAAGGCATCGTTGCGTTTCTGGACAGCATTGCAGGGTAAAGGGAAAGAGTTAAGTCACACGGGGAACCGTGTGTGAGTAGAAATTAGTTGTTATTTTGATTGAAGAGAAAAGAACCGACTATTCCGAAAAGTTTTATTGAGAGTAGTCGGTTTTTGTTATATTAAAAATATCAGAATAAAAACTACAGTATTGAAAAGTTAAGGAAAGGATGATATGATATAAAAAATATTTTGAAAATTCCATATATAATTACTTATTGTTAAAAGCATAGATGAGGACGTCATATTATAAATGACGGTGAGAAAAGTGAAGAACATGAAATATAATAAAGAATTAAAACTACAGGCACTTAGATTGTCTGATGAAATAGGATTAAAAGCAGCGGCAGAGGAACTTGGTGTCAACTATCATACCCTTAGCGGATGGCGTAGTGTACGTAAAGCCTGCAAAGAATATATGGGCTTGGATAGGGGGAAGTGCGTTATTCCTGCTTGTCCAAAAGACCGCCAAATAGAAGAACTTAAAGCTGAGCTAAAAGATTCAAATGATGTTATCAAAGGGGTAGTTAGCTATTTTATTCAGACCGAAAGAAAAGATGAGGTGAAGCATGGATAAAACATATATCGCACACATAAACGAAAAAACAAAAGAAATACAGACGGTCAAAGAACATAGCGAAAATACGGCAGAACTATGCAGAAAGTTTGCAATACCGCCCCTGAAAGATCTTTCATATGTGTCAGGATTATTTCATGATATGGGAAAATTTAGTAAAAGTTTTCAGGAAAGAATCCGAGGAAAACCGATCAGGGTGGAACATTCTACCTGCGGAGCACAGGCATTGAAGGAACATTATGGCGATTCGGCTATGCGGTGGATGATGGAGTATGTCATTGTCGGTCACCATACAGGGCTGCCGGATGGAGGCAATAAAGGGGATGACCCCGGTGATCCAACGTTGCACGCACGGCTGGAAAGAAAATTTGAAGATATCAGTGCATATAAAGAAGCGTTTGCATTTCCGGAACTGGACGAGAGCGCATTAGGGCATTTTCTCGTAGCAGACTGTCAGAATGATATGGGGCGGTTAGTGGACAAGGTTGCATTTTTGATCAGATATCTCTTTTCCTGCCTGGTGGATGCCGACTCAATGGATACAGCAAATTTCTGCAAGGAAGGAGAACTGCCAAGAGATTTGCATGGAGACTTTCACAGATGTCTGGAAAAAATCAATCATAAGCTGAACTCTTTTGTATGTAAAACAGCTTTGCAGAAATCCAGAGCCCTTCTGCAGGAGCAGGCATTTGAGCGGGCAAAAGAAGATGCAGAAATTTATCTGATGAATATGCCTACAGGAAGCGGCAAAACTTTAGCCAGCGCAAAGATTGCACTGGAAAGAGCCCTGAAAGGGAAGAAAAAGAGGATCATATATGTAATCCCGTACAACAGTATCATCGATCAGACCGTGGAAGAGTTTGAAAAAATATTCGGAAAAGATATGGAAATTTTGCGCCATCAGTCCTCTTTTTCCTTTGAAGAGGCGGAAGATAAGAGTGAGGACTACCGTGAGGCAGCCAAAAGTGCTGTTGAAAACTGGGACGCCCCATTTATTGTGACAACAGCCGTCCAGTTTTTTGAAACCGTACACGGAAGCAAACGGGGAAAGCTGAGAAAAATGCACAACATAGGAGACAGCATCCTGATTTTTGATGAAGCGCATCTCATGCCTGAAGCATATCTGCAGCCGTGTCTGCAGTCTGTAAGTTACATCACCAGATATCTGAACAGCGAAGCCATCTTTTTAACTGCCACCATGCCTGACTTTTCTCAGCTGTTCAGAAAGTATGCCCTGCCGGACATGACAATGCAGGAGCTGATTCAGGATAAAAGTGCGTTTGTCAATTTTGATAAATGCAAATACCGCTGCATAGGAGAAACGGGAGCAGATGCACTTTTAGCAAAGAGTGCAGCATATCCTTCGTCCCTGATTATTGTCAATACAAAGAAAAAAGCAAAGCAACTGTTTAAAACCTGCAAATTGCAGGAGAGGAAGGTATACCATCTTTCCACCTATATGACTCCCTTTGACAGACAGAGGGTGCTGGCAGAGATAAAAGAACAGCTGCAGCAGCTGGAAAATGACATTTCCAAAGGAGAAGAGATTCCTGACAACAGAAAAGTTACCATTATTTCCACATCTTTAATCGAAGCCGGTGTAGATCTGGATGTATTTACTGTTTTTCGCGAGTTATCCGGTCTGGACAGCATCCTGCAGGCAGGGGGCCGCTGCAATCGGGAAGGAAAACGTGCAGATGCAGAGACCTTTATTTTTGAACTCAGGGAAGAGGAAGATAAGGGAATCCGTGCAAAGAGTTTTAAAGAGGCGATTGCAAAAAATGTAATCAAAAGCTATGAGAATATTTCCGATCCGGCATGTATCGAAGAATATTACAGCAGACTGCTCTCCAATCCGCTGATGGAGGAAGAAGCGCAAAAATATGTCATGCACAGGCAGTGCACTTCTTTTGTAGATATTCCATTTCGGACGTATGCAGAGAATTTCAGACTTATTGACGGCAACACAGAGTCCGTATTAGTAGGCAGAGATGAAAAAAGCAAGGCTCTGATTCAAAAACTAAAGACGGAGGGTGCTGTAGATGTGAGAAAAATACAAAAATATGTATGTCAGCTGAAGCAGTACGAGCTGGAGGATCTGTACAAGCAGAATGCGGTAAAAGAATATGGAAACGGCATCTGGTGCCTGGAGAATGAGGATTATTATGATAAAGAGGAGGGGATGCTGTTTGAAGGTCGGACTATTATTGTTGACAAATAAACGAAAGGAGGGAAAAAATGAGTTATGGGTTTAAGATCATGGTAGAAGGCGATTATGCCTGCTTTTCCAGACCGGAGCTCAAGGTGGAAAGGGTAAGCTATGATGTGCCTACCCCCGGAGCACTGGAAGGCATGCTCAAAAGCATCTACTGGAAGCCGGCGATTCGTTATGTGATAGACAGGATTGTCGTTTTCCAAAAGATCGAGTTTGCAAATATAAGAAGAAATGAGGTAAAAGATAAAGTACTGCTTAGCGCAGTCAAGAAGCAAATGAAGGGTAAAGGAGGAGACCCCTGCATTTATACAGGAGAAAGCAGATCACAGCGCGCTTCTATGGTGCTGAAGAATGTGAAATACGGCATTGAATTTCACTTTGAACTGACCGGATGGAAAAATGAGCAGGAGGTAGAACCGGAAAAAAAGCATTACAATATTCTCAAGAAGCGCCTGGAAAGAGGACAGTGGTTCCGCACACCATGCCTGGGGTGCAGTGAATTTCCGGTTAAGCGCATCGAACTGGTTTCTGAAATCGATGAAAACCTGATTAGTGAAGATATTATCCGTATGGGAGATGTGGATCTGGGCTTTATGAATTATAAGGTGCAGTTTGCAGACGGAGGAAAGCCCCTTAATGATGACTGGGAAGATCCTCAGTTTTCTGACCGGGCTACGACTTTGTACTACAGACCTCATATGATAAATGGAGTAATCGACGTACAGAAGTACAGGGAGGAAGTCAAATGTTGATAAACGCATTATGTAATTATTATGATATTCTTGCAGATGCAGGGAAAGTCCTTCCTCCGGGATACTCCAATGTAAAGGTGCATTACGCCATTTCTCTGACAGAAGACGGCAGGATTGATGATATCATTCAGCACCAGAGAACAGAGCAGGTGCCTGCAGGAAAAGGCAAGACAAAAGAAAGAAAAGTTCCTGCAGAAATGAAAATGCCTCAAAGAACAGAAAAAACCGGAATTTGTGCCAATATTGTGGACCACAGACCGCTGTATATCTTTGGACTCAATCAGGAGAAAGAGATACTGACTGCAGAAGACCGCACAAATAAAGCACAGAAATCTCACGGAGATTTTACAGAAAAAAATCTCCGGTTTATAGAAGGTCTGGATTCACCGGTTATCAATGCTTTCCGAAACTTTCTGATCCGCTGGAATCCAAAAGAAGAAACCGAAAATTCTTTATTGCTTGGTCTTGGGAAAGACTACGGAAAATCAGGGTTTGCCTTTTGCTTTAACGGAGATATTAACCACCTTTTGCATGATGAGCCGCAGATAAAGGAAAAGTGGGAGGAATATAAGGAAAGCCTGGAGGGAACAGATCCGGAGCATGTGGCACAATGTGCCGTTACAGGTCAAAAGTCAGAGATAGCCAGGATTCACAGTAAAATCAAGGGCGTCTATGGAGGACTTGCTACAGGAAGTGTTTTAGTCGGATTCAATAATCCTTCTGAAAACTCTTATGGCAATGAACAATCCTACAACAGTAATATCTCGAAAGAGACCATGAAAAAGTATACAGAAGCATTAAATTATCTTCTGGGAAGCAGTAAACACAAAGTAATCGTAGATGATATGACCGTTGTTTTCTGGGCGATGGAGCAGCAAGAAAAATGCGAAGATCTGTTCAAATTTGTTATGGTTGGGAAGACAGAACAAAAAGCAGATGAGACAGAAGAAATACTGGAAACCTTAGTGACAAAGAGCCGTCAGGGAAAGTTGACAGAAAGCTCCCTGCAGCCTGATTCGATAGAAGAAAACATAGATTTTTATATGGTGGGCTTAAAGCCAAATACATCCAGGCTGTCAGTAAAATTCATATTCAGGAAAAAGTTTGCAGATATTCTTTGGAATGTAGCCGAATTCCAGAAGGATATGCAGGTAACGAAGGAAGTAAAGCCTATTTCTTTACTGACCATAAAGAAGGCAATCCTGTCCTCCAAAATAGATAAGGATAAACTGTCCCCCGCCTTTTTTACAAGAACCTTGGAAACCATGGTTTATGGGGGGAGATGTCCGGAGGAACTGTTAAAGGCGACAGTACAGAGAGTGAAAGTGGAGCAGGGGAATGTGAATGCAGTGCGGGCGGGAATTATTAAAGCCTGTCTGAATCGAAATTATTTAAAGGAGGCGTTAAAAGTGACATTAGACAAGGAAAACCGCAGACCGGCATATTTATGCGGCAGACTGTTTGCAGTTTTGGAGAGGCTCCAGCAGGCAGCTTCGGATTATGCCCTTAATAGAACTATCAAGGATGCCTATTTTGTATCAGCATCCGTAAAACCTGCAACTGTCTTTCCAAAACTGACCCATATGTCTGTTTATCATATGAAAAAAACAGATTATCCCGGATATTTTGATGCTTTGATTGGTGAAATTACAAGTCAGCTGGAAGGAGGGTACCCGGGAAATCTCAATGCGAAGGAGCAGGGCGAATTTATAGTTGGATATTATCAGCAGCGCGAAAGTTTTTTTGAAAAAAAAGAAAGAGAGGAAAAGAGCAATGACACTGGAAAATAGATATGATTTTGTAATGATTTTTGATGTGGAAAACGGAAACCCAAATGGCGATCCGGATTGTGGAAATGCGCCTCGTATGGATACAGAGTCAGGACATGGATATATTACAGATGTATGCTTAAAGCGCAAAATCAGAAATTATGTGGAGCTGGTTAAAGAGGGGGAGGCAGGCTACAACATTCTGGTTAAGCCGGATAAGTATTTGAATCAGAAATTTACGGAAGCTTATGAGGCGGAAGGTCTGGAAACAAAGAAGAAGGGAAAAAACAGCGATGATGTACAAAAGGCAAGAGCGTATATGTGCAGGAATTACTTTGATGTGAGAGCCTTTGGCGCAGTGATGTCTACAGGGGAAGACCCTTGCGGAATCGTTCGCGGACCGGTGCAGATTAATTTTGCAAGAAGTATATCACCGATTACCATTGATGAAGTTACCATTACACGGCAGGCAAGGACTACTGATAAACGTCAGGAGACCGGGCAGACAGAGATGGGAAGAAAGAGCATGATCCCGTATGCCCTGTATCGTGCAGAAGGGTATATATCTGCAGCGTTAGCAAATAAAACAACGGGGCTGTCTGAAGAAGATGTGGAGCTTTTATGGACTTCTATTATCAATATGTTTGAAAATGATCACAGTGCAGCACGAGGAAAAATGTGTATGAGAAAGCTGTTTGTTTTCAAACACAATAACATACTGGGAAGTTACCCTTCTCATCTGCTGTTTGATAAGATTTCCATTCAGGAGAAAGGCGAAGGCGATATGGCTCCGAGAGCTTACAGCGATTATGAAATTCAGGTGGACAGGCAGATGCCTGATGGCGTGGAGCTGATTGAAAAGCTATGAAAACACTAGAAATCTCTATTCGTTCGATTCAGCATTATATGTATTGTCCTCATCGCTGGGGTCTGCTGGAAATCGACAAGGCATGGGCAGAAAATGTTTTTGTTACAAAAGCAAATTTGATGCATGACAGGGTACATGATCCGGAAAATACGTATGTTTCTAGGGGGCGAAAAGTTTTTACTGCAGTTCCTGTTTATCACGATTTGCAGCCGTACAATTTATATGGTGTGGTGGACTGTTTAGAATTATACCCTGATAAAAACGGAATATCAGTAAATGGAAGCAAAGAAAAATATAAGCTGCGGGTTGTGGAGTACAAGCCTACAAAACCTAAAAAAGCAGCATATCTGGAAGAGGACTTGATGCAGGTGTTTGCACAAAAATTATGTGTGGATTTTGTATTTGGCGGGGATTGTGAAGGCGCTGTTTATTATGCAGATGTGAAAAAAAGAGTGCAGCTTCCGTTAAAAGATAATTTTAAGGCGTATGATGAGCGACTCAAAGAACTTTTAGAACAAATGAGAGAATATCTCATGCAAGGAAAGATTCCCTCCATTAGGAAAGGACAAAAATGCAGCGGCTGCTCCATGAAAGATTTATGTATGCCTTCGATTAAATCTGTAAAATGCATCCGGGATGAGATCAAAAAAATCGAGAGGACCGAGTTATGAGAAAGTTATTAAATACAATCTATGTTACAAATGAGATGGCATACTTGACTTTGGATGGGGAAAATTTAGTTTGTAAAATAGAGGGGGAGACGAAGCTCCGGATTCCTTTTGACAATGTTGAGAATATTGTCTGCTTTAATTATGTGGGATGTTCTCCGGCTTTAATGGGAAAATGTGTAAATAAGACCATTCCCATTAACTTTATCTCGCCACAAGGCAAATTTTTAGCAAAGGTATGTGGAGAGACAAAAGGCAATGTATTTTTGCGCGTTGCACAAATTGATAAGTTTCGGAATGAGCATTTAATATTGACCCAAAATACTATGGCTGCAAAATTTTCAAACACAAGGCAGCTGATTCGCCGCACTCTGCATGATAATGAAATGTTAAGAACCGATGGTGAGATTCAAGCCGTAATGAAGATATTGGAGGAGGGAGCAGAGAAGGTCTATAAGGCGCAGAGTGTAGAAGAGATAATCGGAGTAGAAGGTTATTGTGCACAAAGCTATTTTTCTATATTTGATAAATTAATTACAAATGAGAAGGTGCCGTTTACGTTTGAACTTCGCACGAAAAGGCCGCCGCTGGATCCGGTGAATGCACTGCTGTCATTTGTATATACATTGTATATGGGTGAATTTGCAGCAGCTTTGGAAACCGTTGGCTTAGATAGTTATATTGGCTACTGTCACAGTTTGCGCAGCGGCAGGATTTCATTAGCCTGTGATCTGGTGGAGGAAGCAAGATGTATTGCAGAGCGTTTTGTAATCACCCTCTTGAACTTGCAGATTATAGGTGAAAAGGACTTTGAAAAGCAAGTATCCGGAGCCATATGGCTTAATGATGAAGGACGCAAAAAAGTTCTTGCTCGCTGGCAGGAAAAAAAGCGTTCTGATATGAAGCATCCCTATTTAAAGCAAAAAATTCCGATGGGGCTTCTGCCTTATGTGCAAAGTAATCTGCTTGCTAAATATGTACGGGGTGATATTGAGATTTATCCTTCTTTTCTTTTGAAGTAGGTGGCTGTTATGATGGTTTTAATTAGTTATGATGTGAGTACTGTGTCAGAAGGGGGAAAAAGGCGGCTGCGAAAGGTAGCGAAGGAATGTCAGAATCATGCTCAGCGAGTGCAAAATTCTGTATTCGAGGCGGATTTGGATTATTCTTCTTTTTTGAAACTGAAGGATCGTCTGTTAAAGCTGATTGATCCTAAAGAGGATAGTTTACGGTTTTATTACCTGGGAAATAACTGGGAAAGAAAAATCGAACATGTTGGAGCAAAGAAAACTTACAATCCGGAAGGAGTGATTATTGTGTAAAAGAAGAGCCGAGGAAAAGGCGAAGCTGCAGTGATGGGAAAAATTCGGGGAGGTTCGCCTTTAATGTAAGTGTTTTATATGTTAAAATAAGGTTGACTTGTGAAATAATTCCCGCTTTCGTTTGCAGATATAGAAGCGGGGATTGAAAAAACACAAG